>DATMVH010000757.1:0-8433 GCA_035563395.1 Solirubrobacteraceae bacterium | reverse complement strand
CGCCGGCGCCGCCCGCGCTCGCGCGCCACCGCGTCCAGCACGCGCTCCTCGAGCGCCCGCCGCGGCGGCGTCACCTCGAGCCCCGCGGCGAGATCGAGCAGCGCCGGCAGCCCGGCCAGCGAGCGGTGCTCCGCGGCGCAGTCCGGGCAGCTCGCGAGGTGGCTCGACACGAGGGCGGCCTCGTCGCGCTCGAGCGCGCCGAGGACGTACGCGCCGAGCTGCTGGCGGACGTGCGTGCACGACCAGGTCGGCGTGCCCCAGCCGCCGCTCACGGCGACACCCCCATCTCCTCCAGCACGAGCCGCAGCGAGCGCAGCGCGTACCAGATGCGGCTCTTGACCGTCCCGACCGGCAGGCCCGTGCGCTCGCTGATCTCGCGCATCGTGAGGCCCTGGAACTGCGCGAGGCGGATGACCTGGCGGTGCTCGGGCGACAGCGACTCGAGCGCCGCGGCGACCTGCCAGCCGAGCATCGCCTGCTCGAGCGAGCCGCCGGCCTCCGTGTCGCCGGGCTCCTCGGACGGCGGCGGGCCGGGGCGCACCGCCGCGCGCCGGCGCGCGTCGATGACCGCGTGGCGGGCGATCTGGTACAGCCACGTGCGCACGCCCGCGCGCTCGGGGTCGTACCGCCCCGCGTGCCGCCACGCGCGCAGGAACACCTCCTGCACGATCTCCTCGGCAGCCCCGCGCTCCCCCAGCGCGTTGTAGGCGAACCCGTAGAGCTCCCCCGAGTAGGCGCGGTACAGCGCGCGCAGCGCCTCGCCCGTGTCGTCGGAGCGCATGCGGTCGACGAGCTCCGCATCCGGGGAGGCACCCATCGGCCCGGGTATACGCGCCCGGTGAGACCGAGGTTCGCCGCCGGACTCCTTGCGCGCCATGGGCGTCCACCATAAGGGAGCGGCGAGGACGGCGGCGCGAATCCCTCACCGGACGGCGAGGCCCGCGAGCCGTCGCCAGAGGGCCTCGTCCGGGCGCCCCGCGCATCGCTCGCCCTCGACGAAGAGCGTCGGCGTCGTCGGGACCCCGGCGCGCAGGCCGCCGTGGAAGTCGGCTCGAACCCGCGCGGCGACGTCGTCCGACCGCCGGTCGGCGTCGAACCGGGCGACGTCGAGGCCGAGCGCCTCGGCGCGCGCCCACAGGTGCGGGTCCTCGAGACGCGCCGGGTCGGCGAACAGCGCGTCGTGCATCGGCCAGAAGGCGCCCTGGAGCCCCGCGGCCTCGGCGGCGCAGGCGGCGGGCAGCGCGCGCGGATGCGACGTGCGAACGGGGAAGTGCCGGAAGGCGATGCGCAGCGCGAGCGTCGCGAGCCGCGCCTCGAGCGCTGCGCAGTACGGGCACTCGTAGTCGCCGTAGACCACGACGAGCGGCGCGCCGGCGGGCCCGCGGACGTGGTCGGCGGGGCCGATCGGCGGGAGCGGGGCGGACCCGAGGTCGGTCAGGAGCTCTCGAGCGCGTCGAAGATGAGGTTGGCCCCGGGGAGGTCGCCCGGGTCGGCCGCCTGGTGGCTCCAGCGCACGACGCCGTCGGGCCCGCAGAGCACGAGCGCCCGCTGCGGGAAGCCGTCGGGGTGCAGCACGCCGAAGGCCCGGCACGTCGCGCCCTTCGGCTCGAAGTCCGAGAGCTGCTCGATGTCGATCCCGAGCTGGTCCTTGAACGCCTGCTGCGACCACACCGCGTCGCACGACACGCCGTAGAGCGTCACTCCGCGCGCCTCGAACTCGTCGAGCACGGCGTCGTAGAGCGCCAGCTGGTCGTTGCAGATGGGCGAGAAGGCGAAGGGGTAGAAGACGAGCAGCGTCGTGCGGCCCAGCAGGTCGGCGCGCGTGAACGGGTCGCCCTCGTAGGTCGCGAGGGAGAAGTCCGGAGCGGGCCGGCCTGCCCCGATGACGGCCATGGCGGGAAGGTCTAGCGCCGCAGACCGAGCTCGCGGATCAGCGAGCGATACCCCTCCAGGTCCTTCTTCTGGAGGTAGTTGAGGAAGCGGCGGCGACGGCCGACCAGCATGAGCAGGCCACGCCGCGAGTGATGGTCGTGCTTGTGCTCGCGCAGATGCTCCGTGAGGTCGTTGATGCGACGCGTGAGCATCGCGATCTGCACTTCGGTGGCGCCCGTGTCGCGCTCGTCCTTGCCGAAGCGCGCGGTGAGCTCGGCCTTCTCCTCGGCGGTCAACGTCATCTGCGACGCGGCAGAGTAGCAGGTCCCTCGACCGCCCCCCGGACGCGATCGCGGCCCGCCGCCTTCGCCTCGTAGAGCGCGTCGTCGGCCCGGCGGACGAGGCCGTCGGGGTCCTCGCCGGGCGCCAGCGTCGCCCACCCGACGCTCGCCGTGACCGGAACGGGCCCGCCGGCCGCGGCCACCGCGAGACGCAGCCGCTCGGCCGTGCGAGCCGCCGCGAACGGCCCCGTGTCGGGCAGCACGACGAGGAACTCCTCGCCGCCGAGCCGCCCCACGGCGTCCTCGGCCCGGACGCACGCGCGCAGCGAACCCGCGACGGCGACGAGCACCTCGTCGCCCGCCTGGTGGCCGTGCCGGTCGTTGACGCCCTTGAAGTCGTCGATGTCGATGACCGCCACGGACAGCGGCCGCTCGTGGCGGCGCGCGCCGCTGACCAGCGCGCCGAGGTGGGTGAACAGGAAGCGGCGGTTGTGCACGCGCGTGAGCGGGTCCTCGTAGAGGTGGCGCTCGATCCGCCGCGTCTGCTCGACGAGCTCCTCCTGCAGGATCTTCGTCCGGCCCGCGGCCTGCACGCGCGCGAACAGCTCGCCGTCGCCGACGGGCGCCACGATGACGTCCTGGGCGCCGCGGGCCATCTCGTCGCGCACGCGCTCGGGCGCGACGTCCTCCGGGAGGACGCAGACCACGGCGGTGCGGAACACCTCGGTGTCGCCCTTGACGGCGGCGAGGAGGTCGAGGCCGTCGCGCGCCGACAGGGCGGCGTCGGCGACGAGGACGTCCGGCGCGTGCCGGCGGCACAGCGCGAGCGCCTGCGCCGCGCCGGCGGCCTCCAGCACCGTGTGGCCGGCCGCCGTCAGCGCGCGCCGCATGCGCCGCCGGGCCGCTGCTGAGGCGTGGGCCACGAGAACGTTCACACGCCGCACGGTACCCCGCGGCCGGGCCGAAGATCGTCGGGTCCCGACCCGATCGTCGGGGATGTCAGGCCGCGATCCGGCGCGTGTCCTCGACGTCGCGCGCCATCTGCGCCACGAGCGCCTCGACGGAGTCGAACCGCTCCTCGCCGCGCAGGCGGGCGAGGAAGGAGAGCCGCAGCTCGCGGCCGTAGAGATCGCCGTCGAAGCCGAGCAGGAACGCCTCGGCGAGGACGCCGCGACCGGTCACGAACGTGGGCCGCACGCCGACGGACGTCGCCGCGGGCCACTGCTGCCAGCGGCCGCGGGCCTCGATCGCCGCCCGGCAGGCGTAGACGCCGAAGGCGGGACAGACGAAGGCGGGGTCCGGCACGAGGTTGGCGGTCGGGTACCCGAGCGTCCGCCCCCGCTTGTCGCCGTGCGCCACGACGCCGCGCAGCTCGAACGGGGCGCCGAGCAGCGAGTTGGCGCGCGCGAGGTCGCCCGCCTCGACGATGCCGCGGATGAGGCTCGACGAGACCACCTCGCCGCCCACCCGGACGAGCTCGACCACGCGCGTCTCGAACGCCTCCTGCGCGCGCAGCAGCGCCGCGTCGCCCTGCGCGCGGTGGCCGAAGCGGAAGTTCTCCCCCACGCTGACCCGCTCCGCACCGAGGCGGCCGACGAGGACGTCGTCGATGAAGGTCTGCGGGGACTGGGCGGCGAAGTCGCCGTCGAAGGGGATGACGACGAGCTCGCGGACGCCGAGGCCGGCGATCAGGTCGGCCTTCGCCTCGAGCGACGTGAGGAGCTTCGGCGCGGCGCCGGGCGCGACCACGGCGAGCGGGTGGGGCTCGAAGGTCAGCGCCGTGTCGGCCCCGCGGATCACCTCGCGGTGCCCGAGGTGGACGCCGTCGAACTCGCCGACGGCGACGTGGCGGACCCGCCGCTCCGCGTCGGGCAGCCAGGTGATCGAGATGGGCGGCACTACCCGCGGAAGCCTACGACGGGCTTGAGCGTGCCGTCCGGGCGCGGCTCGGCGAGGGCGACGAGCCCCGCGTCGTCGCGCAAGCGCACGGTCCCGTGGCCGGGCGGCGCGGCCGGCCCGGCGAGCGCCGCGCCCTCCGGGGCGGGGACCGCGCTCCCGTGCGCGGCGCGGCGCGCGTCCTCCCCGCCCAGCTGGACCGCCGGCAGGAACGCGAGCGCCTCGTCCAGCGCGAGGAAGCGGCCCGCCTCCGCGACCGGGAACGGGCCGATCGCGGTCCGCCGCAGGGCGAGGCAGTACGCGTCGCCCAGACCGGCCACGAGCGAGCGCACGTAGGTCCCCGCCGAGCACTCCACGACCAGCGTCGCGCGGTCCTCGTCGAGTGCCAGGAGGTCGAAGCGGTACACCTCCACCTCGCGCTCCTCGAGCTCGACCGCCTGGCCCGCGCGGGCGAGCGCGTACGCGCGCCGGCCGCCGACCTTCACCGCCGAGTACGCGGGCGGCCGCTGCCGGATCCGCCCGGTGGGCAGGTCGAGCGGCAGCGGCGGCATGCGCCCGGGCGCGAGCTCGCCCTCCGGATCGCCCGTCGTCGACGTCCACCCCAGCCGCGCGACGGCCTCGTAGCGCTTGGGCAGCGCCATGAGGAAGCGCTGCACGCGCGTGGCGCGGCCCACGAGCACCAGCAGCAGCCCGGTGGCGAAGGGGTCGAGCGTGCCGGCGTGCCCGACCTTGACGCCGCGCCCGAGCCGGCGCCGCTCGGCCGCCACGACGCCGTGCGACGACATGCCGGCCGGCTTGTCGGCCAGCAGGACCCCGTCCGTCGCGTCCGGAGCGGCGCGCACCGCGTCAGAGCTGGCGGGCGAGCTCGGCGCGGAGGAACGCGACGAGCTCCGGGAACTCGAGGTCGGTCGAGAAGCCCGCCGCGCGGCGGTGGCCGCCGCCGCCCTGCGCCCGCGCGATGCGCGACACGTCGATCCGGTCGTCCGTCGCCCGCAGCGAGACCTTGCGGCGGGTGGACGCGTGGTCGGACAGCAGATCCCGGACGAGCCCGGCGACGGCGGTCCCCTCCACCGTGCGCAGGTGGTCGACCACCCCCTCGGAGTAGCTCTCGTCGGCGCCCGAGACCTCGTAGTCCTCGCGCGTGAGATGGGAGATCGTCAGCAGCCCGTCGTCGAAGCGCTCGAGGCTCGAGAGTCCGCGGGCGAGCAGCGCGAGCTTGCCCTGCGGCACCCCCTCGTACAGCCGCCGGTAGATGGCGTGCACGTCGATCCCGGCGCCGATCAGCTCGGCCGCCATCTCGTGCGCCTTGCTGCCGGTGTTCTCGTACATGAAGCGGCCGGTGTCCGTCACGACGCCGACGTAGAGCGCCTCGGCCATCGGCTGGGTGAGCTCGACGCCGAGGTCGCCGACGAGGTCCCAGATGATCTCCGAGGTGCACGACGCCGACGGGACGACGTGGTCGATCGTCCCGAAGTGCGTGTTGTCGTGATGGTGGTCGATGTTGAGTATCCGCGGGGCCTGCTTGAGCGCCTCGGCCGGGTTGCGGTCGACGTTGCCGCAGTCGAGGAAGACCACCGTGTGGTCTTCGAGGTCCGCGGGAAGCTCGCACACGAGCTGCGGCACCTCGAGGAACCGGTACTCGTACGGCAGGGGGAACTCGTCCGGCGACAGGTAGGACACCGCGTCCTTGCCCATCGCGCACATGACGTGCTGCATCGCCGCCAGCGAGCCGAGCGCGTCGCCGTCGGGGTGCTCGTGGGTCGTGAGGACGAAGCGCTCGCCGTCGCGCAGCGCCTCGAGGACGAGCTCCCTGGAGGGCTTGTCGCCGTTGAGGCTCACGCGCCGGGCTCCTCGTGCTGCTCCAGGAGCCGCGAGATGCGCATGCCGCGCTCCGTCGTGTCGTCGTAGACGAACTCGAGCGTCGGGGTGTGCTTCAGCCGCAGCTCCGCCGCCACCGCGCGCTGCAGCACCCCGTGGGCGGAGGCGAGGCCCTCGAGCGACCGGCGGCGGACCTTCTCGTCGCCGAGCACGGAGACGTAGACGCGGGCGCGGCGGAGGTCGGAGGCGGTCTCGACGGCGGTCACGGTGACGAACCCAACGCGTGGATCCTTCAATCGATGCGATATTGCGTCGGAGAGGACTTCGCGAACCGCCTCGTCGACCCGGCGCATGCGATCGGCGGTCACCCTAGCGCGTCCAAGTCGCTCCACGAGGCCAACCGGCGCTCCACGCGGACACCCTGCGGGAAGCGGGCGTCGAGCGCCCGCTGCACGTTGTCGGCCGCCTCGTCGCAGCGCTGCGCCGAGCCGCCCGCGAAGGCGACGGCGAGCGTCGAGCGCTGCCACGAGTCCTGGTGGCCCACCTCCGCCACCGACGCGCCCATGCGCTCGCGCAGGTGGGCCTTCACGCGGTTCAGCTCTGCTCGCTTGGCCTTCAAGGAACCGCTCTCCGGGAAGAAGAGGTGCACCTTCAGCAGGACGACGAACGCGCGCTCGGACAACGGACGACGCCGGCCGGGCCCGGCCTACGAGAGCGTGCGCTCGACCTGCCGCGTCTCGTAGGTCTCGATCTCGTCGCCTTCCTTGACGTCCTGGTAGTTCGCCAGCACGATGCCGCACTCGAAGCCGGCGGCGACCTCGCGGACGTCGTCGGAGCCACGCCGCAGCGACGCGATCGTGCCGTCGTAGACGATCGTGCCGTCGCGGACGAGGCGGCAGCGCGCGCCGCGGACCATGCGCCCGTCGGTGACGTAGCAGCCGGCGATGGTGCCGATGCGCGAGGCCCGGAAGATGGCCCGCACCTCGGCGGAGCCCACCGTGTCCTCGACCTCCTCGGGCGCGAGCATGCCCTGCATCGCGTCCCGCAGCTCGTCGATCGCGCGGTAGATGACCGAGTAGGTGCGGATCTCGACGCCCTCGCGGTCCGCGAGGTGGGCGGCCTCGCCCACCGGCCGGACGTTGAAGCCGAGCACGACGGCGTCCGACGCCGCCGCCAGGTTGACGTCGGACTCCGTGATCCCGCCGACGCCGGAGCGCACGACCGTGACCTGGACCTCCTCCTGCGGCAGCTTCGCGATCTCGTCCTCGAACGCCTCCAGCGAGCCGGACACGTCGGCCTTGAGCACGAGGCTGAGCTCCTGCATCTGGCCGCCGCGGGCCTGGTCGAAGATCGTCTCGAGCGAGACCTTCTTGCCGGAGCGGCGGGCCAGCGCCTCCGTCTTGAGGCGGGTGGCGCGCTCGTTGGCGAGCTGGCGGGCGCGGCGGTCGTTCTCGACCACGCGCACGTACTCGCCGGCCTCCGGCACGGTGTCGAAGCCGAGCACCTCGACCGGCTCGGACGGGCCGGCCTGCTTGACCTTGCGGCCCTTGTAGTCGTGCAGCGCGCGGACGCGGCCCCAGTGGGCGCCGGCCACGAGCGCGTCGCCGACCTTCAGCGTGCCGCGGTTGACGAGCACGGTGACCACGGCGCCGCGGCCCGGGTCGAGCTTGGACTCGATCACGACGCCCGAGGCCTCCGTCGTCGGGTTGGCCTTGAGCTCCTCGACCTCGGCGAGCAGCAGGATCGACTCCAGCAGGTCGTCGAGGTTGGTCTTCTCGCGGGCGGAGACGTCGACGAACATCGTGTCGCCGCCCCACTCCTCGGGCTGGAGCCCGAGCGTGGTCATCTCCGTGCGCACGCGGTCGGGCTGCGCGCCCTCCTTGTCGATCTTGTTGACGGCGACGAGCATCGGCACCTCGGCCGCCTTCGCGTGGTCGACCGCCTCGCGCGTCTGCGGCTTCACGCCGTCGTCGGCGGCCACGACGATGACCGCGATGTCGGTCACCTGGGCGCCGCGGGCGCGCATGGCGGTGAACGCCTCGTGGCCCGGGGTGTCCAGGAAGGTGATCTCCTTGTCCCCGTGGTGGACCTGGTAGGCGCCGATGTGCTGGGTGATGCCGCCGGCCTCGCCGGCCGCGACCTCGGTCTCCCGGATCGCGTCGAGCAGCGAGGTCTTGCCGTGGTCGACGTGGCCCATGATCGTCACCACGGGCGGACGGGTCACGAGGTCTTCGGCCGCGTCATCGAACGCCGGCTCGGCGTCCGGCTCGTCTGCGGCGTGGACGATCTCGATCTCCTTGTCGAACTCGTCGGCGAGGACCTGGATCGCGTCGTCGGCCAGCGTCTGCGTCAGCGTGGCCATCTCGCCGAGCTGCATGAGCTTCTTGATGACCTCCGGAACGGCGACGCCCAGGTACTCGGCGACGTCCTTGACCGTGGACCCCGAGTTGACCTTGATGACGTCGGCCTTGAGGACCGAGACGTCCTGCGGGACCGGCTCCGTGTAGGTGCCGCGCCGCCGCCGGCCGCCCCGCCGCGGGGGCCGCCGCTGCGGAGCGCCGGGACC
>DATMVH010000756.1:0-5674 GCA_035563395.1 Solirubrobacteraceae bacterium | reverse complement strand
GGTCCAGATCTCCGGCCCGCCGACCGCCGCGGCGGCGGCGGCCGCCGCGGCGACCGCCGACGCGTGGGCCGCCACCGCCCCGCGCACTCGGTGGGGACGAGGCGGCATCAGTCCGAGAACTCCAGGAGGTTGTTCACCTGGCTGTTCATGTCCTTCAGCGCCTCGGGCGACTCGCTGCCGATGAGGATCTTCTCCATCGTCGGCTGGACGATGAGGTTGATCTGCGGCGCCTTGTCCGTGATCGGATAGAGGAACGTGCGGTCATTCTCGAGGTAGGACGTGAACGCGCTCACGTCGACGCCGTTCTTCCTGTGGGTGGCGACCGACCGCCGCGTGGCCTCCGGGATGGCCGGGAAGACGACGGCCTTGGAGCCGACGATGTTCTGGCACTCGGGGCTCGCGAGGAACTTCACCCACTGCCACGCCTGCTCCTTGTACGGCGTGCCGACCCAGATCGCGTCGGCGAGGCCGTTGTACATGCTCCACGAGCCCTCGGGGCCAGCGGGCTGCGCGTGGTAGTGGACCTCGAAGTCCTCGGTCGCGCTGTAGGTCGGGATCATCCAGTCGCCGTCGATCGACAAGGCGACGTTCCCGCCCTGGAACATCGCGGCCTGGCCGAGCGAGCGCGACTCCGCGAGCGGCGGCATGTACCCCTGCTCGATCATGTGCCGCCACCACGCGATCGTCTTGATGAAGCGTGGGTCGTCGTAGTGGTACTTCGTGCCCCACGGGTTCTTGTCGAGCAGCTCGAAGCCGAGGCTGCGCGCGAACCCGCCCCACGTCGTCTGCCCGTAGGTCAGGCCGCCGGGATCCAGGCCGAGGCCGTAGGTCGCCACGTTGAGCGGGTCGAAGCCCGGCTCGTCGCCGCGCTTGCCGTTCTTGTCGACGCTCAGGCGCGCCACGATGTCCTCGAACGTCCCGCCGTCGTCCGGGTTCCACGTCGCGTTGTCGAGCTGCTCGTTCGTGATGCCGGCCTCGCGCAGCTTCGTCTGGTTGGAGACGATGGCGACGGTGTCCCAGTCCTTGGGCAGGCCGTAGCGCCGGCCGTCCGGCGTGACCCACAGCTCGGCGAGGCCGGGCTGGTACTGGTCGACGTCGAACCCGTCGCGCTCGATGTAGCGGTTGAGCGGCTCGATGACCTCGCTCTGCGCGAACTGCGGGTACTTCGCGAGGTGGTCCGTGAACACGTCCGGCGCCGTCTCGCCGATGAACCCGCGCGCGAGGCCGCCCCAGTAGTCGTTCCAGTTGTTGAGCTGGATCGAGATCCTGATGTCCGGGTTCTGCTTCTCGAACGCGTTCGCGCACTGCTGGTAGACCGGCTGCTGGTTGGAGTCCCAGAGGCCGTAGCGCAGGGTGACGGGACCGCCGGTGTCCTGGCGATCGTCGCCGCCGCACGCCGCCGTCCCGGCGGCGAGCGTCGCGACGAGCGCCCCCGCGAGGAGCGCCCGGATCCGGATGCGTGGTGCCATGGTCGATCGCCTCACTTGATGCCGGAGAAGCCGATCGCGTCGACCATCCGCCGCCCGAGGACGAGGAAGAGGACGATGATCGGGATGGCGGCCAACAGGGTCGCGGCCATCAGTGGCGCCCACGGCGGCGCGATGGTCGGCGTGCCGGCGCGGAACGCGTTGAGCGCGACGGTGAGCACCCGCACGCCGTCGGAGTCGCCGACGACGAGCGGCCACATGTACTCGTTCCACGCCGTGATGTAGGTGAGCACCGCGAGCGTCGTCAGCGGCGCGATGGACATGGGCAGGATCAGCTCGCGGAAGATCCGCCAGCGACTGGCGCCGTCCAGCACCGCGGCCTCCTCCACCTCACGGCTGATGCCGAGGAAGAACTGCCGCAGGAAGAACACGGCGAACGGCGTCATGAGGAAGAACGGGGCCACGATCCCCGGGATGGTGTTGAGCCAGCCCAAATTCTTGATCAGCACGAAGTTCGGGATCAAGGTGAAGACCGGCGGGATCATCATCGCCGTCAAGTACAGGAAGAACAGCTTGTCGCGGCCCGGGAACCGCAGGCGCGCGAAGGCGTAGGCCGCCATCGAGCAGAAGAGGACCTGCCCGATGGTGATCAGCGTGCACACGATCACCGAGTTGCGCAGAGCGGTGAAGAAGTTGATCGACGCGGTCGTGGCCGTGCCCGCCTCCTCGATCTCCTGCGCCGACGCGAGGTCGAGCACCTGCTTGAGGTTCAGCGTCGTGGGGTCCGGCGGCAGCAGGCCCTGCTCGCCGTTCACCAGTTGCGAGTTCGTCGCCAGGGCCGTCCGCAGCATCCAGTAGAACGGGAACAGGCTGATGAACAGCAGCAGGACCATGGCCGCCCAGGCGGCGACGCGGCCCCACTGGACCCCCTGCTTGACCCGGACGCGGCGGTCGGGGTCCGCGCTCGCGAGCTCCGCCGTCTGCGTCTGCGTGGGTGAGATGGTCTTGGACATGCGTGCTCCTCCCACTCACGCGAGGTCGGACTCGCCGGCCCGCAGCAACCGCAGCTGGATCGCGGCGACCGCGGCGAGCAGGACGATGAGGGCGACGGACAGGGCGGCGGCGTAGCCGAGGGCGTTGAACTCGAACGCCTGCTGGAAGATGTAGAGGTACATCACGCGGCTGGCGTTGGCCGGGCCGCCGGGCGTGCCGCCGAAGCCGCCGGTGGCGACGGCGACGGTGTCGAACACCTGGAAGGAGCCGATCACGGTGACGACGAGCACGAGCGCGAGCACGGGACGCAGCAGCGGCAGCGTGATCGTCCGGAACATCCGCCACTCGCTCGCCCCGTCCAGCGCGGCCGCCTCGTAGTAGCTCTGCGGGATCATCACCAGGCCGCCGAAGAGCAGCAGCGCGGTATAGCCCATGTGGCGCCAGATGTTGATGCCGGCGATGGTCGGTATCACCTGGCTCTCCGAGCCGAGGAAGTCCTGCGCGCCGATCCCCACCACGTCGAGATAGTGGTTCACGATCCCGAGGTTCGGGTCGAGCATCCACATCCACAGCAGCGCCAGCACGACGTTGGGAATCAGCCACGGGAGCACGAGGATCCCGCGGATGACGACCGAGCGGGTGAGCCGGTGCATCAGCACGGCGATCCCCAGCGCGAGCACCGTCTGCAGGCCGATGTTGATGACGACGTACTTGAACGTCACCCACAAGGCGTTCCAGAACAGGGCGTCCTGGAGCATGGCCTGGTAGTTGCGCAGGCCGACCCACTCGCCGTCGTTGCGAAGCAGGTCGAAGTCGGTGAAGGACAGGTAGAAGCCGCGGATCGACGGATACGCGTAGAAGACGAGGAAGCCGAGGAAGCTGGGCGCGAGGAACAGCAGCGCCGCTCGGGTCTCCCGGCTGAGGCCGCGCCTCGCCGGGCGGGCGGTGCCCGGCCCGGGCAGCGCCGTGGTGCGCTGGCCGACGACGGACATGTCAGGACCTCGCGGGGACGGCGCCGTCCTCGGCCGGCAGGCCGGCCGGGTGCCCGCCGATGGCCTCGCCGGAGTCGAGGTCGAAGAAGTGCACCCGCGTCGTGTCCACCACCACCTCGACCGCCTGGCCGGAGCGCGCCCGCGAGAGCTCGTCGAAGCGCGCGACGACCGGGAGCTTGGCGTCCCGGGTCTCGGCCTCGAGCTCGCGGATTGCGTTCGCGTCGGTGTCGGCTGCGACCTCCCGGACCTCGTCGGTCATCACGGGGCGCCCGGCGAGCTCGAGGTGGGCGATCACCTCCGAGCCGAGCGCCTCCGTCGCACGCACGACGCCGCGCAGCCGGCGCTCGCCCGGCGCGTCGGTCACCAGGGCCGCGTCCTCGATGTGCTCCGGGCGTACCCCGAGCGCGACCGTCCGGCCGACATAGCGCTCGAGCTGCCCGGGATCCGCCACCGCCGAGGGCTCGAGCCGCAGCACCTGGTCCCCGATTTGTGCCACGAAGTGGCCGTCGCGGCGCGAGAGCTCCGCCTCGAAGAGGTTCATGGCCGGGCTGCCGATGAAACTCGCGACGAAGAGGTTGGCCGGTGCGTGGTACATGCGCATCGGGCTGTCGACCTGCTGGAGGACGCCGCGGCGCATCAGCGCCACGCGGTCGCCCATGGTCATGGCCTCGATCTGATCGTGCGTGACGTAGACCGTCGTGGCCTGCAGCTCGTGCTGGATCCGCGCGACCTCGGACCGCATCTGGACGCGCAGCTTCGCGTCGAGGTTCGACAGCGGCTCGTCCATGAGGAAGACCTTCGGCTCGCGCACGATGGCGCGACCCATCGCAACGCGCTGCCGCTGGCCGCCGGAAAGGGCCTTGGGCTTGCGGTCGAGCAGATCCTCGAGGCCGATCACGCCGGCGATGTTCTGGACGCGGCGGCGGATCTCGTCCTTGGGGACCTTCTGGACCTTCAGCCCGTAGGCCATGTTGTCGTACACGCTCAGGTGCGGATAGAGCGCGTAGTTCTGGAAGACCATCGCGATGTCGCGCTTCTGCGGCGCGACGTTGTTGACGACACGGTCGTCGATCACGAGCTCGCCCTCGCTGATGTTTTCGAGCCCGGCGAGCATCCGCAGTGCCGTCGTCTTCCCGCACCCGGACGGGCCGACGAGCACCATGAACTCGCCGTCGCGGATCTGGAGGTCGAGGTGGTCCACGGCCCGGAAGCCGTTGTCAAAGACCTTCGAGACCCCGTCGAACGTGACGCTAGCCACTCTGCTCCCCTCTCCCAAAGGCGCCGTGCCGACAGCCGCTCGATCTTTCCGAGCGAAATTTACGAAACGGCCTTGAACTAAACGATCCCTCAGGCCTCTGCGGTTGTCAAGACACGTCACGTCATTTTTGAAATACTCCTTCGCATGTCGGGGAGACCGGAGCCTGCGCCGGTGACGCGGACCCGGCGGCCGGAGGCCGCCACGCCGCAGCTGCTGCGGCGCCTCAACGCCGCGCGCGTGCTCGACGTCCTGCGCACGTCCGGCCCCGTGCGGGTGAGCGACCTCGTCGAGGCCACCGGGCTCTCGCGGCCGACCGTCGACGCGGTGGCCGACGACCTCGTCCGGCTCGGATGGGTGGAGACGCTCGAGGACGATCCCGCGGCTGCACCGAAGCGCGGCCGGCCCGCGCGTCGCGTGGCGTTCCGCGCCGACGCCGGGTACGTGCTCGGCGTCGACATCGGCGAGCACACCGTTCGCGCGGCGGTCGCGGACCTGCGGGGCGCCGTCGTGAGCGAGCGCGTGCGCGCGATTCCTCCGGCGTCCGGCGGCCGCGCGCGCCTCGCGCTCGTCCGCCGGGCGATCGGCGCGGCCGTCACGGGCGCGCGGATCCGGCGGAGTGCGCTCCTGGCGACGTGCGTGGGATGCACCGGGGGGATCGACGCGGACACCGGAAGAGTTCTCTTCAGCAGCGCCTTCCCGGGGCTCGAGCGGCTAAACCTGCGCACGGAGATCGAGCGCAGCGTCCCGCGGCCGGTGCTCGTGGAGAACGACTGCAACCTCGCCGTCGTGGGCGAGCGCTGGCGCGGCGTCGCGCGCGGGGTGGACGACGTGGTATGCGTCCTCGCCAGCGAGCGGATGGGGGCCGGCATCGTCGTTTCGGGGCAGCTGGTGCGGGGCCATGCCGGCGTCGCCGGCGAGATGCCGTTCCTCGGCGCCTACGAGGTCCAGCACGGGGCGGAGGGCATCGCCGAGCTCGTGCGGCGGCGCGCCGCGGAGGCCCTCGC
>DATMVH010000755.1:0-2685 GCA_035563395.1 Solirubrobacteraceae bacterium | reverse complement strand
GCCGCGCTCGACGTCCTGCAGGAGCAGCCGCGCCGCGTCGAGCGCCTCGCCGAAGGCGCGGACGCGCTCCGCGACGAGCTCGCCCGCGCGGGCTTCCGGCTCGGCGGCGGCGAGACCCACATCGTCTCGGTGCTCGTGGGCGACGCGCGGTCGGCCGCGCGAATCGCCGAGGCGGCGCTCGCCGAGGGCGTCTTCGTCGAAGCCGTCCGGGGGCCGGAGCCCGTGGGCGGCGCCGCACGCCTGCGTCTCGCGGTCATGGCGACCCACACCCATGCCGAACTGCGCGCCGCGGCCCGCGCCCTTGCCGCGGCGGCCCGGCGGGCGGGCTTCCGGCCGGAGACGGCGGCGCCCGCCGCGCCGGTGGGCCCGGCGCTTCCCGACGGCGGCGAGCGCCCGGAAGCAGTGGCGCCGGTGCGTCCCGCGCTGTTCGACGGCGAGGCCGAGGCGCTGCCGCGCGCCGCGTGACGCGATGGCGCTCCCGAGCATCGAGATCGAGCGCAAGTTCCTCGTCACGAAGGTGCCGGAGGACCTCGACCGGCATCCGGCCGACCACGTGGAGCAGGGCTACCTCGCGATCGCCGAGGACGGCGTCGAGGTTCGCCTCCGCCGACGCGCGGGCCGCACCGTCCTCACGGTCAAGTCAGGCCCGGCGCACGTCCGCGTCGAGGAGGAGATGCCGATCGAGCCCCGGCGCTTCGAGGCGCTGTGGCCGCTCACGGAGGGCCGCCGCGTGGTCAAGACCCGCTACCTCGTCCCGGCGGGCGACGGGCTGACGATCGAGCTGGACCTCTACGCCGAGAACCTCGACGGGCTCGTCACCGCGGAGATCGAGTTCCCGTCCGAGGCCGCGTCCGCCGCGTTCGAGCCGCCGGCGTGGCTCGGCGCGGACATCACGGGCGACGCGCGCTACGCGAACCAGTCGCTCGCCCTGCACGGGATCCCGCCGCGATGAGGCGGTGGCGCAGGCGACGGCGCCGGCTGCGTCTCGACCGCTGGCGCCTCGCGCCGCCGCGGGCGCCCGCGTGACGGGTCACGGCAGCGGGGAGCCGGCGAAGAAGAGGAACCAGGCCTCGAAGGCCACGGCGGTCAGGACGACGACGAGGACGACGGCCGCCTCGAGCGCGCGCATCGGTGCGTCCGCCGCGGCCTCGGTCGGCGGCGCGTTGAACGGGCGCAGCCAGCTCGGCTGCCGCGGCGGGCCTGCAGCGTGCCCGGCCGCACGGTCGTAGGCGGCGCCGACCCGGACGAGGCCCCGCACGAGGGCGGCGCTCAGCACCGCCATGGCGACCACGACCGTGACGACGGACTCCATCCGCACGCCGAAGCTGCCGCCCTGCACGACCGCGCCCGCGCGCAGCGCGAGGACGGGCGCGCCCGTGACGAGGTTGAGCGCGAGCACCGCCGCGAGCGCGACGAGCAGCGCGCGCCGGATCCGCAGGACCATCGCCTCGCGGCCGCCGCCGGGGCGGCCGGCGGGAGTCAGTCCTCGAACGGGATGAAGTCGGCCTTGCGGGCGCCGCACACGGGGCAGAACCAGTCGTCGGGGATGGCCTCGAACGCCGTCCCGGGAGGGATGCCGCCGTCCGGGTCGCCTTCGGCAGGGTCGTAGATGAACCCGCAGGACTCGCAGATCCACTGCTGTGCCGTCTCCGTGGACATGGCGTCACAGACTAGAAGCCGGAAACGCCGGGGAGCTTGCCTCGAGCCGCGTCGACGCGGATGCGGCGTCGCTCCATCGCGATGGCGACGTCGCGATCGCTCGCGGCGCGCGTCACGGTGGGGCGCGTCAGCTTCGCTTGGCGTACTCGCCGAACTCGCCGAAGTCGAGGAAGACGCACGGCTCCTCGCCGATCACCTCCGCGTCGTGGCCGGGCGGGATGGCGACCACGTCGCCGGGGCCGCACGTGCCTTCGCTGCCGTCGTCCATGATCACTCGCATCCGTCCCGACAGGCAGTAGCCGAGGTGGGACACCTCGCACGAGTCCGTCTGGGCGATGGGCTTGACGTTCGCCGACCACCGCCAGCCCGGCTCGAACGTGCCGCGCCCGATCACCCTCCCGCCGATGTGCAGGACGTCCGCCTTTCCCTTGCCCTCGAAGGGTCGTACCTCGTCCGGCGAATCGAAGGTCTTGACCTCCACGTCGGCCATCTCGACGACTCCTTTGTTCTCGGGGTGATGTCCCGGCGCGACAGGCAGGTGGACTACGAGCCTTGGTGGACCTCGTAGATCTCGTCCGCGACGAGACCATGCGCCTCGCGGTGGACCGTGTGCGCGGCCTCGGCGTTGGGCGCTTCCACCAGGCAGAAGATCTTGCCGGCCTTCTCGTCGACCCAGTAGCTCTTGTAGTCGACGCCGTAGCTCGCCTGCGTCTCGACGTCTCGTGCGTGCGCGGCAGCCACATCGGCGGCAGACACTCCGCCTTCGAGCGTGTGGACGTCCATGAACAGCGGCATGGGCACTCCTCTCATGTGGCAGCAGCCGCACGATCGTACTTCCGCCGATCGCCCGGAATCAAGACCGGCCGGCGCCGGCCGGCCGCAGCTTAGGATCGGCCGGTGGCTGCACCGGAACCCTCACCGGCGGACGCCCCGGCCGTCCCGCGGCAGGCGGCGAGCGTGATCGTGCTCCGCGGCGGGTCGCGGGCGCTCGAGGTGCTGCTCGTCCGCCGCAGCGCGGCGGCGCGC
>DATMVH010000754.1:0-2289 GCA_035563395.1 Solirubrobacteraceae bacterium | reverse complement strand
GCCCAGCCCGCCGGCGCGCCGTCGACGCCGGCGGCGACGAGCGGCGGCTCGGCGGCCACGCGCGTCCCCTTAGGCGGCGGGCGCGAGCGCGGCGACGAGCTCCCGGATCGCGCCGGGATAGCGGTACGTCAGCCCGCCGTGGGCGCCGTCGAAGAGCTCGAGCGTGCAGGAGCCGCCGGCGCGGTGGACCTCCTGCGCGAAGGCCGTCGCGCCGAGGTCGAGGAAGTACTCGTCGGAGCGGCCCGCGTCGAGCAGGATGCGCTTCATCGACCGCAGCGCGCCGGCGTGCTGCGGCGCCATGCGCACGGGATCCCAGGCCAGCCAGCGCGCCCACACGTCGTCGAGCAGCCGCCCCGTCTCGATGTCGAACGGGAGCAGCGCCTTGCCCGGATTCGCGGGATCGGGCGAGTAGCAGGCGGCGTAGCCGTAGGCCTCGAGCGGCGGCCCGAAGCGGGCGAAGTCGACGTGGTCGGCCTCCGCGAGGCGGTCGAAGAACACCTCGTAGGACCCGTCGAAGTCGTCGCGGAGCTTGCGTGCGACCCGAGGGTACTCGGGCAGATAGCAGGCCTCGAACAGGGCGTCGCCGGCGTGCGAGGCGAACGCCCCGAACACGTCGGGCCGCAGCATCGAGACGACCATCGCCCCGTAGCCGCCGGAGGACTTGCCGGTCAGGCCGCGATGGTCCCGGTGCGCCGCGGTCGGGTAGTGCCCGTCGACGAACGGCACCACCTCGTCGCACAGGTACGACATGTACGGCCCCGTGCTCGAGGAGTCGATGAACTGCGACCCGCCGAACGACGTCCACGCGTCGACCAGCACGACGATCGCGTCGGGGCAGTCGCCGGTCGCGAACAGGTGGTCGAGCCGCTCGACGAACGTCGGCTCGTAGGCGACGCGGTTCTGCCACATGTCGAGCTGGCCGGTGTAGCCCTGGATGACGTAGACGCTCGGCAGCGGCCGCGGGTGGTCCGGCTCCACGCCGGGCGGGCGGTAGACCCACAGCGGGCGGTGCACGGGGTCGCCGAGCGGGTTGCCGGCGAGCAGCTCGCTCTCCACCACGAGGCGGTCGAGCGTGCCGTGCATCGGGCGCTCCCACGGCGCGCCCGCCGCCACGTCGCGCCGGTGCAGCGTCACGCGCGCGACACCTCGGGCTCCGGGGCGAAGAACGGCGTGGACACGTAGCGCTCGCCGGAGTCCGGCAGCACGACGGCGACCCGCCGCCCCGCCGCCTCCTCGCGCTGCGCGATCTGCAGCGCCGCCCACAGCGCCGCGCCGCAGGAGATGCCGCCGAGGACGCCCTCGCGCCGGGCCACCGCGCGCGCCGTCTCGATCGCGTCCTCGTCGTCGACGGGGATCACCTCGTCGAGCAGCGAGCGGTCGAGCACGGGCGGGACGAACCCGGCTCCGATGCCCTGGATCTTGTGCGGCCCCGGACGCTCCCCGGACAGCACCGCCGACGAGGCGGGCTCGACGGCGATCACGCGGCAACCGTCGTCGCGCTCCTTGAGGAAGCGCCCGGCCCCGGTGATCGTGCCACCGGTGCCGACGCCGGCCACGAGGTAGTCCACGCGGCCGTCCATCGCCTCCCAGATCTCGGGGCCCGTCGTGCGGTAGTGGGCCTCGGGGTTCGCCGGGTTGGAGAACTGGTCCGGCAGCCAGACGTCGTCGCCGCGGGCGAGCGCGCGGGCGGCGGCCACCGCCTCGTCCATCCCGCCGAGCGACTCGGTGACGTGGACCTGCGCGCCGTAGAGGCGCAGCAGGCCCTCGCGCTCCCGGCTCATCCCCTGCGGAAGGGTCAGCACGAGGTCGTAGCCCTTCGCCGCGCACACGAAGGCGAGCGCGATGCCGGTGTTGCCGCTCGTGGCCTCGACGATCGTCGTGCGGCCGGCCTCGATCAGCCCCTCGGCCTCCGCGGCGGCGATCATGGCCACGCCGATCCGGTCCTTCACGGACCCGCCGGGATTCGCCATCTCGAGCTTGCCGAACAGCGCCGCGCCGCCGGGCGCGACGAGCCGCGTGAACTCCACCATCGGCGTGCGCCCGACGTGGTCGGCAATGCTGATCGGGATAGCCCGCATTGGCCGTCACAGCCTAGTGACGCCGCGACCGCCCCTTCCACCGCGGGCCCCCGATCGGCGACGATCGGCCGATGGAGTTGCACGGGCGCGGGAGGGAGCGGGCCGCCATCGCGGCGCTGATCGAGGGGGCGCACCGCGGCCGCAGCGGCGTGCTCGTCCTCTCGGGCGCCGCGGGCGTGGGCAAGACCGCCCTGCTCGCCGACGCGGCCGC
>DATMVH010000753.1:0-2635 GCA_035563395.1 Solirubrobacteraceae bacterium | reverse complement strand
TGCACTTCACCCCAACCGGCGCATCGTGGCTGAACCTGGTCGAGCGCTGGTTCGCAGAACTGACCGCACGCAAGCTCAAGCGCGGCGCGCACCGCTCGACCCGTGCGCTGAACGCCGACATCCGCAACTGGATCACGCACTGCAACGAGGATCCCAACCCCTACATCTGGGTCAAGACCGCCGACCAGATCCTCGAGACCCTCGCGGAATATTGCGAACGAATCAATGACTCACGACACTAGAGCGACACCGCGCGGCCGGCGATGAAGCCGTCCGACGCGACGATCTGGTCGACGAGCTCCGCCGGGATCGGGCCGTCCGTGGTGATGACCATCACCGCGACGTCGTCGCGCCGGCCGTCCTCGCCCGGCCCCTGCCGGCCGACCGCGGCGGAGGAGATGTTGACGCCCTTGCTGCCGAACACGGTGCCGACGCGGCCCATCATGCCCGGAAGGTCGAAGTAGCGGAAGATCGCGAGGTGGGCGCCCTCGTCGAGCTGGAGGTTGAAGCGATGCCCCCACGCCTCGAGCAGGTGCGGGCGGTGGCGGCGGCCGAGCGTCGTGCCGGCGACGCGCGCGCGGTCCGGCCCCGAGACGACGGAGACGCGCAGCAGGTCCGTGAAGTCGCGCGCCGTCGCGTCCGTGCGCTCGGACACCTCGATCCCGCGCTCGTCGGCGAGCGCGGGCGCGTTGACCAGGTTCACGTCCTCCTCCGTGTGGCCGGCGAGCACCCCGCGCAGGACGGCGAGGGTCAGCAGGCGCGTGTCGCGCTCCGCGATGCGGCCGAAGTAGTCGATCTCCAGGCGATCGACGCTCGACCCCTCCGCGAGCGCCATGGCGAGGCAGCCGAGGCGCCCGGCGAGCGGCAGGAACGGCCCGAGCACCTCCATGTCCTCGGCGGAGATCGCGGGGATGTTCACCGCGGTGGAGACGACCCCGCCGGTGAGCGCGGCGACCACCTGCTCGGCGGTCTGCACGCCTGCGCGGTCCTGCGCCTCGGTTGTGGAGGCGCCGAGGTGCGGCGTCACGACGACGTTGCCGTAGCCGGAGAACAGCGGGTAGTCCGTGATCGGCTCGCTCGGGAAGACGTCCAGCGCGGCGCCGGCGACCTTGCCGGAGTCGAGCGCCTCCTTGAGCGCGTCGTCCACGACGAGCTCGCCGCGGGCGCAGTTGACCACGCGCACGCCGTCCTTCATCTGCGCGAAGGCCTCGGCGTCCAGCCAGCCGCGCGTTTCCGGCGTCTTCGGCAGGTGGATAGTGATGAAGTCGGCCTGGCGGTAGACGTCCCCGCTGCCCTGGGCCTGCTCGACGCCGAGCTCGCGGAAGCGCTCCGTCGCGACGTAGGGGTCGTAGGCGACGACGTGCATGCCGAAGGCGCGCGCCCGCGCGGCCACGAGCTGGCCGATGCGGCCGAAGCCGAGGATCCCGAGCGTCTTCTCGTACACCTCGACGCCGCCGAAGCGCGAGCGCTCCCAGCGGCCGGCGGTGAGGGACGCGTGCGCCTGCGGGATGTTGCGCGCCAGCGCGAGCATGAGCGCGACGGTGTGCTCCGCGGCGGCGACGATGTTCGACTGCGGCGCGTTGGCGACGATGATGCCGCGCTTCGTCGCCGCCTCGACGTCGACGTTGTCCACGCCGATGCCGGCGCGGCCGATGACCTTCAGGTTGTCCGCGCGCGCGATCAGGTCGGCGGTGAGCCGCGTCGCCGAGCGGATCAGGATGCCGTGGTAGGTGCCGATGCGCTCGGCCAGCTCCTCGTCGGACCACTCCACGCCGAGGTCGACCTCGAAGCGCTCGCGGAGCAGGTCGACGCCCGACTCGGCGATCTTCTCCTTGACGAGGACCTTGTACTGCTCTTGAAGCACTGACGCCGCCTACGCCGCGGCGGGCACGCCGGCCTCGAGGAACACCCGCTGGGCGGCCCCGACGCCGGCGCCGTGCTCGACGTCGCGACCCAGCCGGTCGAGGACCATCTCGAGCGCCGAGAGCGAGGTCAGGATGTCGAAGGCGCCGAAGTAGCCGCAGTGCGCGATCCGCAGGATGCGGCCCTTGAGCTGCTCCTGCCCGCCGTTCGCGGTCACGCCGAGCTCGCGCAGCGCGCCGGGGACCTTGGCGCCGTCGACGTCCGGCGGCAGCTCGATCGCCGTCACCACGTTGGCGCGCTCGTCCGGGTCGCCGAACAGCTCCAGCCCGAGCGCGGCGGCGCCCGCGCGCGTGGCGCGCGCGAGCAGCGCATGGCGCGCGAAGACGTTCTCCAACCCCTCGGCGTGGATGAGGTCGAGCGCGACGTCGAGCCCGCGCACGATCGTCACCGCCGGGGTGAAGGCCGTGCTCGGCGAGTCCTTCCGCTGCGCCTTGGCCGTCTTGCCCCAGTCGAAGTAGTAGCGGCGGCCGGGCGAGGACGCGGCGTCGTCGAGCGCGCGCGCCGAGACGGACGCGAAGCCGAGCCCGGGCGGGCACATGAGCGCCTTCTGCGAGCCGGCGACGACCACGTCGACGCCCCACTCGTCCTGGCGCAGCTCGGTGGCGCCGAGGCCGGACACCGCGTCGACCACGAGCAGCGCGCCGTGGCGGTTCGTGACCTCGGCGATCGCCTGCACGTCGTGGACGATGCCCGTCGAGGTCTCGCTGAGCGT
>DATMVH010000752.1:0-10769 GCA_035563395.1 Solirubrobacteraceae bacterium | reverse complement strand
CCGCGTCGAGGCCCGCGACGAGCGGCCGGTGATCGACGGCTCGATCACCGTGACCGGCACCCCCGGGGCGCCCGGCGCGGCGCCGGGCCAGCTGGTCCTCGACGGCCTGCTCGTCGCGCGCGGGATCACCGTCGGGGCCGGGTCGCTCGGGCGCCTGCGCGTCGCGCACTGCACCGCGGCGGGGCTCACCGTGGAGGCGGGCGCGACGGAGGCCGAGCGGAATCTCGGGCTCGACGTGGACGTCGAGCGCTGCGTGCTCGGGCCGGTGGACGTCACGCCGCATGCGGACAGCGTCCGCCTGCGCGACACGATCGTCGACGCCGACGGCGGCGCGGCGCTCACCGCCGGCGAGCTCGACGTCGACCGCTGCACGGTGATGGGCACAACGGCCTGCCGCACCCTGTCGGCGAGCGAGGCGATCCTCGGCGGACACGTCGAGGTCGAGCGCCGCCAGGAGGGTTGCGTCCGCTTCTGCAGCCTGCCCGCCGGCTCGCGCGTCCCCCGGCGCTTCCGCTGCACCGCGGCCGCGCCGGACTTCACCTCCACGGACCGCGGCCACCACGCGTTCGGGCAGCTCGCCGTCACGTGCCCGGCCGAGATCCGCCGCGGCGCGGAGGACGGGGGCGAGATGGGCGCCCTGCACTTCCTGCTGGAGCCGCAGCGCGTGGCGAGCCTGCGCGCGCGCATCGACGAGCACCTGCGCTTCGGCCTCGAGGCCGGCGTCTTCTTCGTCACATGAGGAGGAAACGGGGATGAAGGCCGACACCACCCGCACGACCTTCCGCCGTGAGCGGCACTTCAGCTCCGTCCGGCTCCAGCAGGGCCGGGTGACGCTCGACGCGGACTTCAACGAGCAGGTCGACATCGGCGCTCACCGCGACGTCACCCTGGCCCGCGACGTCATCGGCGGGTCCGGCGCGCCGGACGACGGCTCCGCCGGCTTCCAGGTGCAGGCCGCGGTGCGCCTCGCGGCGCTCGCGGCGTCCGGCGCCTCGCGGTGGGCCGCCGGCCAGGGCGGGACGATCGTCGCCGGCACGAGCTGGACGCCGCAGGCCGCGAACACGACCGCCGACCTCCACGCGCTGGCCGCGCGCAGCGCCACGCTGGCGATCGGCGTCGGCGACGGCGGCACCGTCGTGCGGACGACGAACGGCGGCGCGACGTGGACCGCCGCCGCGATCGCCGGCGCCCCGGCGCTCCGGGCCGTCGCGCTCACCGGCACGACCGGCGCCTGGGCGGTGGGCGACGGCGGGAAGATCTACGCGTCGACGGACGACGGCCAGGCGTGGGCGGAGCAGACCGTCACCGGCGTCTCGGAGACGCTCCGCGGCGTCGACGCGCCGAGCACGGACCGGCCGGTGGCCGTCGGCGACGGCGGCCGCATCGTCGCCTTCGACGGAACCAGCTGGGTCACGCGCACGTCCGGCGTCCCGGTCGCGCTGAACGCCGTCGCGTTCGCCGACGGCACGACCACCGGGTGGGCCGTCGGCGCGGGCGGCACGATCCTGAAGACGACGGACGGCGGCGCGACGTGGACGGCGCAGGAGACGCCGGCCGTGTCCGCGGGGCTGCGGGCCGTCGAGGCCGTCGACGCGAGCACCGTGTGGGCGGCGGGCGACGACGGCACGCTGCTGCGGACGACGGACGGCGGCAGCACGTGGAGCACGGTGACGCCGCCGGTGTCGCAGCGGCGCGTGGACCTCACGGCGGTGCGCGCCGCCGGTGGCGGCATGGTCGTGGTGGCCGGCGACCCGTGGGGCCTGGCGACCGTGACGGCCGCCGGCGCGTGGACGCCGGCCGCGCTGCCCGCCGAGTCGCGGGACCTCGTCGTCTCGCCCGGGCGCATCTGGGTCGAGGGCGTGCTCGTCGAGAGCGAGGATCCTGTGCGCCTGCTCGCGCAGCCCGACTCGCCGGGCCAGACGACACCGGGCGCGGGCACGTACATCGCCTACCTCGATGTGTGGGACCGCCACGTGACCGCCGTCGAGCGGCCGGAGCTGCGCGAGATCGCGCTCGGCGGCCCTGACACGGCGTCGCGGACGCGGACGACGTGGCGCGTGGGGCTGGAGCCGGCGGGCACCGTCGCCTCGTGCGAGCAGCTGCCGGCGGACTGGGCGCCGGCGGACACCACCAGCACCGGCCGCCTGCGAGCGCGCGCGAACCCGCAGCAGGCGGCCGCGAACGAATGCCTCGTGCCGGCCGGCGGCGGCTACCGGCGGCTCGAGAACCAGCACTATCGCGTCGAGGTCCACGCACCCGGCGCGGCGGGCACGGCCACGTACAAGTGGTCGCGCGACAACGGCTCGGTCCTCGGGCGGCTCGAGGGCACGACGCCCGGCGCCAAGCGCATCCAGGTCACGGTCGGCGGGCGCAGCGTCGCCGACGCCTTCGGCGACGCCAAGTGGGTCGAGCTCGCCGACGAGCGCCAGGCGCTGCTCGGCCTTCCGGGCACGCTGTTCGAGGTGCAGAGCGTCGACGGCGACGAGCTCGTCCTGGTCGCCGCACCGCCCGCGTTCTCCGCGTTCACCGGCACGGCGACCGTGCGCCGCTGGGAGGACGACGCGACGACGGTGCCCGCCACGGCGCGCTGGGAGCGGCTCGCCGACGACGGCATCGAGGTCGCGTTCTCCGGCGGCGACTATCGCACCGGCGACTACTGGAGCTTCCCGGCCCGCACCCTTCAGCCGCAGGTCGAGTGGACGCGCGACGCGGCGGGCGTGCCGCAGTTCGAGGCGCGTCACGGCACCGAGCACCGGTTCTGCCCGCTCGCCCTCGTCACGGTCACGGCGAACGGGACGTTCACGAACATCAGCGACTGCCGTCCGCTGTTCACGCCGCTCACCGGCCTGCTCCAGGCGTTCGTCGCCGGCGGCGAGGGCCAGGAGGCCGAGGCGCCCGTGTCCGGGTCCGTGACGCTGCACCACCGGCTCGAGGTGGGCGTGACCAACGGCCGCCGGCCCGTCAGGAACGCCAGGGTCCACTTCGCCGTGACGGAGGGCGCCGGGACGGTGAACGCAGGCGGCGGCGAGCTCGCGTCCGTGCACGCCACCACGAGCCCGGACGGCGTCGCGTCCGTTGCCTGGACGGTGCGCGACGACGAGTTCCATCAAGTGACGGCCGAGCTGCGCGACCGCGACGACAAGCGGGTCGGCCCGCCGCTGCACTTCAACGCGCGACTCGAGCCGCGTCCGCCGGTCGGCGGCGGGGCGTGCACGGTGACGGCCGCGCCGGGAGACGACCTCCAGGCGGCGATCGACTCGCTCCCCGGCGACGGCGGGGAGCTGTGCCTCGGGGCCGGCCGGTACGAGATCGAGCGGCCGCTGGTGCTGAAGGGCCGGCGCGTGACGATCACCGGCCGCGGGCCGAGCACCGTGCTGGCGGCGAAGTTCGACGTCGTGCTCCTCGTCGTCGAGTCGGAAGGCGTGACGATCCGCACGGCGCGCTTCGAAGGCGGTCCCGAGCCCTTCGAGGAGGTCAAGCCCACGCCGCGCGGCGCGATCACCGTGCTCGGCTCCCACGACGTCACGATTCACGACTGCGAGGCCGCGTGCCGCGACATCCGCGACGACGTGCCGCCCGCGGCATGCATCGCGGTCTTCCCGGGGCAGGGCGACGACCGCGGCCCCGACCTCGTCGGCGGCCGGCGTCTCGTCGTCGATCGGAACCGCCTCGACGTCGGCCACCGGCAGGTCGGCATCCACGTCGACACGCCGTGGGTCGCGCGCATCACCGGCAACCACCTCGTGCTCGCCGCGGCCGAGAAGGAGACCGCGCGGGAACGCCTGAGCAAGACTCTTCCGCTCGTGTTCCCGTCGATGCTCGCGGCGCTCCGCGCCGCGCCGACCGAGGACACGGTGGAGCTGGCCTTCAACGACAACCAGACGCGCGTGCAGGTGGACGACGACTCGCGCACGCTTCCGCTGTGGAGGGAGTTCGCCCGGCGCGCGACCCCGTCGGAGCTGGAGGATCGGCTCACCGCCCTGCAGAACTTCATCAACGGCATCCCGCAGGAGGACGCGCTGCGCGAGCTCGCGATGCCGCTCGTCGACGCGCTGCGCACCTTCTCCGACGGCATCGTGGTGACGGGCAACGGCGAGCTCGTCGACGTCTCGTCCAACGTCGTCGAGGGCGGGAACCGGGGCATCGACGCCGGCGGCGTCGTGCGCTCCGACAAGGTCCTCGCCGCCGCGCGCGTGTCGGTCGACGACAACGTCGTCTACGCCGACATCCTGCCCGCCGACGAGGGCCCGTTCTGGGGCGTGCGCGTGCGGTACGCCTTGTCGGTCAACGTGACGAACACCAGGGCCCGGGTCGAGTTCGCGGGCTACGAGCCGGACGAGGACGACGTGTTCGGGGACATCCCGAAGATCTTCCTCCAGGCCCGGGTGGGCGACGCCGTGGCCGTCGAGGGAACCGTCGGGAACTACGCCGTCGTGCGCCGCACGCACGCGTTCCAGTACACGAACGGCGTCCGGTTCGAGCCGAGCGACGACCCGGGCGAGGGCGGGCTCGGCCAGCGGATGTGGCTCGTGGCCGAGACGCTGGCCGAGCAGGCCGACCACGTGTTCGTCGGCTCGGCCGCCGTGCGCCAGGAGAACAACGTGCAGCTGTGACCGGCGGACTAGGATCGGGCGGTGCGGCACGAGACGCGGTTCTGCACGGCGCCCGACGGGATCCGCCTCGCCTATGCCATCGACGGTGACGGCCCGCCGCTCGTCAAGGCGAGCAACTGGATGACCCACCTCGACTACGAGCGCCAGAGCCCGGTCTGGCGGCACTGGGTGCGGGAGCTCAGCC
Organism: Solirubrobacteraceae bacterium; assembly: GCA_035563395.1. Taxonomy (GTDB): domain Bacteria; phylum Actinomycetota; class Thermoleophilia; order Solirubrobacterales; family Solirubrobacteraceae; genus DASQMT01. Next base: position 5,972 of record DATMVH010000752.1, on the reverse strand, counting down.
GCGGGCACACCCTGATCCGCTACGACGAGCGCGGCTGCGGGCTGTCCGACCGCCGGTTCGACGGCACTCCCACGCTCGACGTCTTCGTGGCGGACCTGGCCGCGGTGGTCGACGCCGCGGGCCTCGACCGCTTCGCGCTCCTCGGGCTCTCCGGTGGCGGTCCCACCGTGATCGCGTACGCGGCCAGCCACCCGGAACGGGTCAGCCGTCTCGTCCTCTACGGCACCTGGGCCCGCGGGCGCTACCTCCGCGACCCCGGCCAGACCGAGCGGGCGCAACTGCTGACGCAGCTCATCCGCGTCGGGTGGGGCGGCACCGTCCCGGCCTTCCGGCAGGTCTTCAGCTCGCTGTTCATCCCGAGCGCCGGTGAGGAGCAGAAGCGCTGGTACGACGAGCTGCAACAGGTCTCGAGCAGCGGCGAGACGGCCGCCCGGCTGTGGGAGGCGCGCAACCGGACGGACATCACGGAAACGGCCGGGGACGTCACGCAGCCGGCGCTCGTCCTCCACGCCCGCGACGACCGCGCGGTGCCGTACGAGGAGGGGCGGCGCCTCGCCTCCCTGCTGCCGGACGCGCGCTTCGTGACGCTGGAATCGGACAATCACGTCCTCCAGGAGGCGGAGCCCGCGTGGGAGGCGTTCCTCGCGGAGGTGCGCGCGTTCCTGGGCGACGATCGGCGGCCCGGCACCCCCGCGGGCGACCTGTCGGAGCTGAGCGCCCGCGAGCACGAGGTGCTCACCCTCGTCGCCGCGGGCATGAGCAACGAGGAGATCGGCGCGCGGCTGTTCCTGAGCACGCGCACCGTCGAGCGGCACCTCTCGAACGTGTACGCCAAGCTGCGGCTGTCGGGCCGGTCCGCCCGCGCCGCCGCCGCCGCGCGGCTCTCACGGACCTGACGCGCTTACGTGCTTCCCGCCATCTCGCCCCGGCGAGATGGGTGGTGGCGCCGATGTCACGCAGGCCGCGTCCCGCCAGGCTTCCGGTATCCGAACGCACGGGACCGAGGAGGTCTGAAGTGAGCACGCAGGTGAGCACCATCCGCAACGGCGTCGACACCGGGACGATGTTCGCGACGCTGGACCTGATCAAGGGCCGGCCGGAGCTCGCGCGGTTCCAGTTCCGCGCTTCCAACCGCTGGCTCGGCGGCGCCCACAACCGCTCGACCGTCAAGGACTTCTACGCGGCCGGCGGCGAGGACTCCAGCCGCCGCGAGGCGTTCGAGCTCGACGCGGGCGAGCCCGCGATCCTGCTTGGCGCCGACACCGGCCCCAATCCCGCCGAGTACCTGCTGCACGCCCTCGCGGCGTGCCTGACGACCTCCATCGTCTACGTCGCCGCGGCGCGCAAGGTGGAGCTCACCGCGGTCGAGTCGACGCTCGCCGGGGACATGGACGTGCGCGGCGCGCTCGGCGTCGACCCCGAGCCGCGCAACGGCTTCGAGCGCATCCGCGTCGCGTTCCGGGTCACGGGCCACGCCCCGGCCGAGAAGCTGCGCGAGATCGTCGAGCGGGCCAAGCAGCGCTCGGCCGTCTACGACATGGTCACCAACGGCGTGCCCGTCGCCGTCGACGTCGAGCCCTCCTGAGGCCGGCGTGTTCGAGCTCACCGCCAAGACGACGGCCGGGGCACGCCTCGTGGAGATCGCGGAGGCGCTCGCGGAGGAGCTCGCGGACGGCGCCGCGCGCCACGACCGCGAGGCCTCGTTCCCGTACGCCGCCATCGACGCGCTCAAGCGCGCGGGCTTCTTCCGCGCCCCGGTCCCGGCCGAGAACGGCGGACTGGGGGTGACGTCCGTCCACGACGTCGTCGTCGCCTCGAGCCGCCTGGCCCGCGGCGATGCGTCGGTGGCGATCGGGGTGAACATGCACCTCGTCCTGCTGCTGAACATCGTCCGGCGCTGGCAGGCGGCGCGCGCCGCCCGCGACCGCCGTCGGGCGGCCGCCTTCGCCGCCTCCATGAACGCGATCGCGCGCGACGGCGTGATCCTCGCCGCCGCGATCAGCGAGCAGGGCCAGGACCTCACCCGCCCGCGGACGACCGCCACCGCGACGCCGTCGGGCTGGACGATCGACGGGCGCAAGGCGTTCTGCACCATGTCGCCGGCCGCGACGGTGCTCTTCACCGCCGTGACGTACGCCGACGAGGACGGGATGGAGCGCTACGGCTACGCCCAGGTCCCGGCCGACGCCCCGGGCGTCGAGATCCACCACGACTGGGACGCGCTCGGGATGCGCGCCTCCGGCAGCCACTCGGTCACGTTCGCCGGCGTGCAGGTGCCGCGCTCGGCGCTGCGCGGCGGCTTCGTCGCCGGCGACTCCGGCGCGTACATGGAGCGCAACCTCCTCGCCGGCCTGTTCCACGCGTCCGCGTCGCTGGGCATCGCCGAGAGCGCGGCCGCGGCCGCCACGGCCGGCGCGTCGCGCCGCGGCGAGCCGGACGCCCGCACGCGCATGCTGATCGCGGAGAACGTGGTCGACCTCGGCGCCTGCCGGGCGACGCTGTCGCGCGCCGCCACGCTGGTGGACGACGAGCACGGGGAGATCGTCGCGCTGTTCGCCGAGACGCAGGCGGCGAAGGCGTTCGTCAACGAGGCCGCGGCGCGCATCGTCGAGCGCGCGCTCGCGATCTCCGGCGGCGCCGGCTACCTCAACGGCCACCCGCTGGCCCGTGCCTACCGGGACGTCCGCGCCGGGAGCTTCATGCATCCCCTCGGCGCCAACCGCGCGTACGACCTCCTCGGCGACGTCGCGCTCGGCCGCGCGAGCAGCCTGGCTTGAGCCATGTCGGGCGCCCTCGCGATCCAGCCCGGCGAGCCGGACCTGGACGACCGCCGCGTGCGAGCCGCCTTCGGGCGGTTCGCCACCGGCGTCGCCTTCGTCACCGCGGAGGTCGACGGCACGCCCCTGGGGCTCATCGTGAGCTCGTTCGCCGCCGTCTCGCTGCGGCCGCCGCTGGTGTCGTTCTGCCCGTCGCGGCACTCGATCACCTGGCGGCGCATGCGGCAAGCCCGGCGCTGGACGGTCCACGTCCTCGGAGCGGGCCACGCCGCGTTCGTGCGCCGCGCCGCGCCGGCCGGAGCCGACCGCTTCGCGGATCCCGGCGCCATGCGCGACGCGCTCGCGTCGATCGAATGCGAGGCCGCGGCCGAGCACGGGGCCGGCGACCACTGGATCGTCGTCGGCCGCGTGCGCCGCCTCCGCGTCGCCTCGGACGGCGAGCCGCTCGTCTACTTCGCCGGCGGCTTCGGGCACTTCCGGCCACAGCACTGACGCCGGGTGCGGCCGGCGTGGCTACAGCCGGCCGCGATCCGGCAGCGCGGCGCTCAGGCCGAGCGTGGCGAGCGCGAGCAGCCCGAGCATCAGCGCGATCCACGGGCCGCCGCCGCTCACGTCGCCGGAGTGGAGGACCGGAAGGGCGAGGAGCAGCAGGCTCCATGCCGCGAGCGTGGCGTACGGGACGATCGCCTCGGCGGGGCGCCGGAGCGCGAGCGCGCAGCTGAGCAGCATCGTCCCGAACAGCGCGTACCAGGCGGCCACCGCGCGCGCCAGCAGCGGCGTCAGCTCCCACGGCCAGTGGCGCCCGAGCTCCGCCGGGCTCGCGAACAGCGCGGCGGCCGCGGCGAGCAGGGGCGCGCCGGCGAGGGCGGACGGCACGCGCACCGTCCGGAGGCGCGGATCGGCCTCCGGCGGCGGCTCCCGGTCGCGCCGCTGGATCGCGACCAGGGCCGGTACGGCGAGCGGGACGCCGGCGTAGACGAGGGCCCACACCCAGGTGAGCGGATAGTCCCACTTGAAGCGGTCCTCGTGGACGATCGTCGCGGCGAGCGGCGTGCTCGCGAGCACCCACAGCGCGGGCGGCAGCGACGAGAAGGTGCGCCACCGCGTGGCGGTGGCCAGCACGAGACCCGTCGCGAGCGTCCCGGCGAGGAACCCCGCCCCGATGAACGCCGCGTTCACCGGCGGCCCGATCGCCCACGCGTAGTCCGTCTCGGCGCGGGCGGGCGCGAGGTAGAGGAACAGGCCGTTCGCCGCCGCTAGCACGAGCAGGACCCAGATCCCGGCGCGGGTCGGGCCGAGCACGCGGGCCGTCGCCGCGAGAGCTCGCAGCGGACGAGCCGTCCGGCGCCGCGACCGTCATCGGCCGACCATCGAGCTCACGTTCGTCGACCACGGCAGCAACCCGATCGGCTCGTCGTTCGGCGTCCACGGGACGGTCGACGCGCTCGATCCGGTCGTGGAGTCCGCCATCTGCATCGGTCAGGAGCCGCCACCCGGCAGCGGGAACGAGCTGATCTTCCTGGGGGCGTTACCGGCTGGTGTCACGGGCACCGGCAGGACCCGCGTCGACGTGTCCCAGGCGTGAGACGCGGACCACGCCGCTGTGCCGGTTCGAGGTCATCGTCCGGGACAACGACACGAACCGCGCGCCGTCGACGGGCGACTACTTCCAGATAAGGCTGTCGAGCGGGACCGCCCTCACGTCCCAGCTCGATCCCGGCAGTGTGTTCTGCACGCGGGCCGGCCTGCTGTCGGCGGGCAACCTCTCGGTGGATTAGCTCCCGGCGATCGCTCCTTCGACACACGCGAGGAGACACAGCGATGAACACGGACGAAAACGGTGTCGAGCCGAACTGGCACGACGCTCAGTTCTCGCGCCGCGGGTTCCTCGCCGGCGCGGCCGGCCTGTCGGCCGGCGCGATGGTGATCCGGGCTCCCGGCTTCGCGCACGCCGTCGCACCCGCCGGCGGCCTGCACGGCGTCCCGCTCCGCGGCATGTTCCTGACGACCAGGCACGGCTCGCCGAGGGCCGCTCCGGCGCCATGTTCAAGCGCCTGCCGGCGTTCGCGCCGCGCGACGACCTGCTGGTGGAGCTTGCGCGAACGATGGTCGAGGACCAGGCGGTGCCGGACGACAGCCATCTCAACACCAGCCCACGTCTGTTCGCCGGGTTCACGTTCATCGGGCAGTTCATCGATCACGACGTCACGTTCGACAACACCCCGCTCGCCCTCCAGCAGGCGGACCCCGACGCGACCGTCAACCTCCGCAGCGCAGGGCATCCGTCGCGAATGGGTGTCCGAGACCGCGCGGCGGCTCACCCGGTGGCACTACCAATGGGCCGTGATCCACGACTTCCTGCCGCGATTCGTCGGTGACGGACTCGTCGGTCCGAACGGCACGGTGTACCGGGAGGTCGCCGGGGCCGCCGGTGATCAACCTGAACCACTACAGGCCGACCAACCGGGACGGCCGGCCGTTCATGCCGGTCGAGTTCGCCGTGGCGGCCTATCGGTTCGGTCACTCCATCATCCGGCCCTTCTACGTCATCAACGAGACGACGCTGGCCCGCGGCGGTGTCCCGGTCTTCGGCGCCGACGGAGGCTTCAACCTCACCGGCGGCCGCCCGATTCCTGCCGATCGAGCACGCTCCCCGGTTCCGTCGTGCCGCCGCCCGACCCGACGGTCAACCTCGCCGTGCGGAACACGCTGCGCGGCAAGCACGTCGGCCTGCCGTCGGGGCAGCGGGTCGCGAGGGCGATGCGCGTCGACGTCCTGTCCAACGCGGCGCTCGGACTGACCGATCCCGGATGGGGCGGCGAGGCACCGCTGTGGTTCTACGTCCTCAAGGAAGCCGAGCTGCCGCCGTGCAACGCCGAGCGGCTCGGGCCGGTGGGCGGCAGGATCGTCGCCGAGGTCCTTGTCGGCCTCCTGCAGCGGGACCCGAACTCGTACCTGTATCTCGACCCGGCCTGGAGGCCCGCCCCACCACTCGCCCCGACGGCCGGCCGGTTCGCGTTCGCCTACCTGCTGCGATACGCGGGCGCGGCGTAGCCGGCGCGGCCCTCATCGCCGCGCGAGCTCGTCGGACGTCGCCGGCCCGCGCGCGAAGCGCGGCTCCCGGTCCTCGTGCTCGGCGCGCTCCTCCTCGGCGCCCGCTTCGGCGGCGCGCGTCGGCCCCGGAACGAGCGCGGC
>DATMVH010000751.1:0-2285 GCA_035563395.1 Solirubrobacteraceae bacterium | reverse complement strand
AGGCGAGTCGGGCGCGGTCGGCTCGGGGCCCGGCTCCGGCACCCGGGCGCGGCGCCCGTCCGTCGGGTCGCCGTGGAGCCAGAGAAGGGGATCGGTCATGGAGGCCAGCGTGGAGGGCCCGGCGTCAGCTCTCGATAAGCGCCGCGCGAGGCTTCATGCGCGGTTGAGACAACGCGGAGCCGCCGCTTAGGGCGGGGCGCGACGGTGCGCGCCATGCCCGCCGACGAACCCCGAGAGCCCGACGACGACGGCTTCGCGCGCTTCCTCGCCCGGATCGCGCGCACGCCGCTGCTGACGCCCGCCGAGGAGCTGCGCCTGGCGCAGCGCGTCGAGCGCGGCGACCTGGACGCCAAGGCGCGCATGATCGAGGCGAACCTGCGGCTGGTGGTGCACGTGGCCAAGGGCTACCGCCACGGCGACCACGGCCTCACGCTGGCCGACCTCGTGCAGGAGGGCACCGTCGGGCTCGTCCGCGCGGTCGAGAAGTTCGACCACCGCCGCCGCCATCGCTTCTCCACCTACGCGGTCATCTGGATCCGCCAGTCGATCGGCCGCGCGATCGGCGACAAGGGCCGCGTCATCCGGCTGCCGCTCCACACCGGCCAGCTCATCCGCCGGCTCGACCGCGAGGAGCGCCGCCTGGTCGCCGCCCTCGGCCGCGACCCGGCGCCGGCCGAGCTCGCCACGGCGCTCGAGTGGCCGCCGGAGGAGGTCGCGCGGCTGCGCGAGCTGCGGCGCGGCACCGTGTCGCTGCACACGCCCGTGGGGGAGGCGGACGGCGCGGAGCTCGGCGAGCTGCTTCCCGCCGCGGACGGCGCGGCGCCCGAGGCCCGGGTCGAGGCGGCGGCGCTGCGCGACGGCCTCCACGCCTTCCTGCGGACGCTCTCGAGCCGCGAGCGCGCGGTGATCGAGTCGCGCTACGGCCTCGGCGACGCCGAGCCCGCGACGGTCACGGAGGCTGCGCGCGCGCTCGCGCTGCGGCCGCGGGAGGTCCGCCGGCTCGAGGAGCTCGCGCTGCGCAAGCTGCGCGCCGCGCCCGAGGTCGCTCAGCTCGCCGCCGCCTGACGCGTGGCGGGAATACCCGCGCGCCCGCCGGTCATGACGTGACATGAGCACATGCACGGTCATCCGGTCCGGCGATTCCTACGCGGGTCGCCAGGGGCTCGCCGACGGGGCGGGCGTCTCGGCCGAGTCCTCGCGAGCCCGGGGCATCTGCATGCTGCGGCTCACCATGCCGCCCGGCGCCCGCGCGCGTGCGCACCTGCACGAGGACCGCGAGTCCTCGATCTACGTGATCGCGGGCCGCGGGGAGTGCGCTGCCGCACCTGCCGCCGCCGGCGCCGTGACGCGCGCGGGCGGCCGGCGCGGCTAACGTCCTTCTCGTGTTCTACGCGGCGCCGGCGAAGGTGGGGGAGCGCGGCAGCGGCTCGCTGCCGTGGGATCCGCTGAAGGCGATCGTCGCGCCGCGCCCGATCGGCTGGGTCACCACGGTCTCGCCCGGCGGCGTGGTCAATCTCGCGCCGTACAGCTTCTTCAACGCCGTGGCGGACAAGCCCGGCGTCGTCTTCTTCAGCGGCGCGGCCGGCAAGCACTCGCAGGCCAACGCGGAAGCGACCGGCGAGTTCGTCTTCTCCCTCGCCACGTGGGAGCTCCGCGACAAGGTCAACGAGACGTCCGCCACCGTCCCGCCGGAGGTCGGCGAGGCCGCGCTCGCCGGCCTCGAGCTCGTGCCCTCGCGGCTCGTGGCGCCGCCGCGCGTCGCCGCCGCGCCGGCCGCGCTCGAATGCGTGTACCTCGAGACGCACCCGATCCGCACCAAGCACGGCGACGACCACGTCTACGCGATGGTGCTCGGGCAGGTGGTGGGCGTCCACGTCGACGAGCGCTTCGTGCGCGACGGCCGGCTCGACACGGCGGCGATGCGGCCGATCGCCCGCATGGGCTACGACGAGTACGCCGTCGTCGAGCGCGCCTTCCGCATGCCGCGGCCCGCCTGAGCGCGGGCGCGTCCGCCATCCTGTCGCGCCGTGACGCGCTTCGAGCCGCTCCCACCGCAGCCGACGGGGCGGCGGAGCATCGCGCCGTGGCAGCTGGCGTCCTCGAGCGCGCTCGCCACCGCGCTCATGTCCGTGGTGGGCACCACGGCGCCCGACCTCCGCGCGGTGCTGGGCGTGAGCACCGCCGCGCTGACGCTCGCCTTCATCGGCCAGATGCTCGGGGCGCTCGGCGGCGCGTCGCTCGCCGGCCGGGTGCGCCATCCGCTGCTCGAGGTGAGCCCGCTCGCG
>DATMVH010000750.1:0-2236 GCA_035563395.1 Solirubrobacteraceae bacterium | reverse complement strand
GACCGGCCGGCCGGTCGGGACGGCGAAGGCGAGCCAGTGCGCGCCGGCGACGGGGTGGCGCCCGATCGCCACGGCCGCGAGAGCGACCGTCCGCTCCTCCTCCGGCTCGCCGGCGCGCGCGCCGGTATGGCCGCCCCGGCGAACGGCGACGCCTGCGTTTAGCCGGATGCGTCCGCCAGGGATACCGAGGCTGGTGCGGACGGTCTTGCTCGTCGACGACAGCGAGGACGTGCGCGAGGTGCTGCGGCTCCTCGTGGCGGCGGACGGACGGCTCGAAGTCGTCGGGGAGGCCGTGAACGGCCGCGAGGCCGTCGAGGCCGCCGCGCGCCTCCAGCCCGACGCGATCATCCTCGACATCGCGATGCCCGAGATGACGGGGCTCGAGGCGCTGCCGCTGCTGCGACAGCGCTCGCCGCGCTCGACGGTGGTCATCTACGCGGGCGGCGCGCGGTCGGAGAACGAGCGCGCGGCCCTCGCGGCCGGCGCGGCGTCCTACTTCGAGAAGGGCGCGTCGGCCAAGGCCGTCGTGCGCGGCACCGTCGCCCTGCTCGACGCGGCCGCCGCCGGGTAGCCGCGCCCGGGCTTCTCCGCCTCGGCCAGGCCGGTGTACTGGAGCGCGAGCATCGCGCGGTCGTCGGCGATCGCGCCGTGCTCGAACGCCTGGAGCGCGGCGCGCAGGTGCTCGAGCAGCGCGTCGGGGGCGACCGGCGCCGCCTCCAGCGCCGCCAGCAGCCGCGACTCGCCGAAGCGCCCGTCCTCGCCGGACGTGTCCGTGACGCCGTCGGTGTAGAGCAGCACCGTGTCCCCGGGCGCGAGCGGGACGACGACGTCCCGGACCGCGTCGTAGTCGTCCACCGCGCCGAGCAGCAGCCCTGGCTCCCCGACCTTGGACGGCGGCGCGCCCGCGCGCTTGAGCAGCGGCAGCGGATGCCCGCCCACGGCGACGGTCAGCTCGCCCTGGCGGAGGTGGGCGCACAGCATGGTCACGGGGGCGATGCGCGGCTGTCGGCGCAGCGCGCGGTTGACCAGGGCGAGGACGGCCGAGGGACGGGGGTCGAATTCCGCGCCGGTCTTCGCGGTGTGCCGGACGAGCGAGGTGAGCGCCGCGGCCGTGACGCCCTTGCCCGTCACGTCCCCGAGGATGACCATCGAGCCGCCCTCGACCGGGAACGCGTCGTAGAAGTCGCCGCCGACGTCGGCGCCCGCCTGGCCGGCGCGGTAGTCGGCCGCCGTCCGCCAGCCCGGCAGCGGCGGCAGGCGCTCGGGCAGCAGGCTCGCCTGCAGCGTCCGCGCCACCGCCGCACGCTCCGTGTAGAGACGCGAGTTCTCGACCGCCGTCGCCGCGCGCGAGGCGAGCTCCTCGGCGAAGCGCAGGTCGTCCTCGTCGTAGCGCCACCCGTGCCCGCGCACGAACGTCATGGCGCCGAGCGCGCGGCCGCCGGTGATCATGGGGACCACCATGACCGAGCCGATGTCCATCCGCCGGGCGATGGCCAGGTGCTCCTCGTCGCGCGCGGCCGCGACGAGCATCTCGTCCGTCACCTCGGGAACGAGCTGCGAGCGGCCGGTCCGGAGGACGGCGTGGGTGCCCGTCGGCGCCTCCGGGTCCGGCGGGTAGCGCTCGCGCAGGGCGCGCCCCTCGGCGACGCGCTCCGGGTCCACGTGCGCGAGCGCGACCTGCTCGAGGCGGCCCCGCTCGCCGGGGAGCTCTACCGCGCACCAGTCCGCGAGCCGCGGCACGGCGAGCTGCGCCACGCGCTGCAGCGTCTCGGCGTGGTCGAGCGAAGAGGCGAGCGCCTTGCCGGCCGCCGTGAGGAACTGGTCCCGCAGGTCCGCCTCCCTGGCCTCGGTGACGTCCTCGATGACGTTCACCGCCAGGACCTCGCCGTGCTCGTCCTCCAGCGGCGTCGCCTTGGTGAGCATCCAGCGCGCCTCGCCGGTGGAGCGGACGATGGTCCGGGTCAGCAGCGGCTCCGGCCGCTCGCCGCGGATGACCCGGCGCCCGGGCAGGTCGTCCAGCCCGACCGGCGTGCCGTCGGGGTGCGACATCTCGAACCGCGCCAGGATGTCGCCGGGCGCCGCGGCGAGCAGCTCCTCGACGGACCCCGCGCCGACGAGGCGCGCCGCCGCCTCGTTCGCGTAGAGGACCCGGCCCTCGCCGTCGTGCACGGTCACCGCCTCGACCAGCGCGCCGAGGATGCCGTCCAGGCGCTGCTGGGCCGCGCTCAGGCGGGCG
>DATMVH010000749.1:0-4783 GCA_035563395.1 Solirubrobacteraceae bacterium | reverse complement strand
TCGCGCGCGAGCGGCGCGAGGACGGCGTCGGAGTCGCGCGCGAGCGCCGCGAGCCGCTCGTTCTGGCGGGCGAGGATCGCGAGCACCTCGTCGATCTCCGCGAGCGCCGGATTGGCGCGGCGGATCACCGCCGCGAGGTCGCGCCCGCGGCCGGCGACGCCCGTGCCGAGCTCGCTGAGGATGATCGACAGCCGCTCGCGGTACGGGCGCCGCATGATGTCGTTGATCAGGTCGAGGTCGACGGTGGTGGCCGTGCGCGCGGCCGGCAGCAGGTACTGGCCGTCGCCCGCTCCGCCGGCGATCCGCCGCAGCGGCGGCGGCATCGGCTGACCGGCGGCGCGCGGCTGCGTCGGCGCGCACTCGACGAACCGCTCGCCGATCAGCGACTGCGGCCGCACGCGGCACGTGGCGTCCGCGCGGAAGTCCTGGAAGGCGGCATCCTCGATGTCCAGCACGAGCGCCGCGCGCGCCTCGGGCGTCACCTCGACGTCCGCCACCCGCCCCACCCGGACGCCGGCCACGCGGACGTCGTAGCCGGGGACGACGAAGCCCGCGTTGGCGAAGATCGCGCGGACGCGGTAGCCGTCGTCCTCGCGCGAGAGCACGACGACGGCCACGGCGGCGACCGCGACGGCGAGCAGCGCGGCGAGGGCGAGGCTCCGTCTCATGGGCCGGGCGGCACGTGCGCCGGGTCGCAGTCGAGGTTGCCGCCCACGTCCCGCCACGGGTTCGAGCCGTCCGGAAGCGGCGGCGTCGCGGCACCCGGGCAGCGGCGCAGCTGGCCGGTGCGGTAGCCGTCGAAGCGGGCGCTGCCGGGGATCGGCACGAGCCGGCCGCCCGCGCCGTCCTCCTCGAAGCGGAACTGGTTGAAGATCGGCTGCACGCGCGCGAAGTGGCCGTTCGCGTCGTAGTTGGCCGCGCCGAGCCCGAAGTCGCGGAACCAGCCCGTCAGCTCCGGCGCGTACGGCCGGGCGAAGTCGACCACCGGCTGCAGCTTGCGCAGCGCCCCCGTGGAGGCCGCGAAGGCCGGGCCGGCCGCGCGTCCCTGGGCCGGGAACCGGCGCGTGGCCTCGAGCAGGTCGTTCGCCGGGCCCGGACGCGTGACGATCGCGCGGAGGTCGCGGATCGTGGGCCGCGCGCTCGCCAGCACCGGCCGCAGCTCGCGCAGCAACGGCTGGAGGTCGCGCGTGGCGGGCCGGGCGGCGGCGACGAGGACGTCGAGCTCGTCGAGCGTCGCGCGCAGGTCGCCGAACGTCGTCGTCGCCCGGCGCAGCGTGCGCGGCAGCGCGGTGAGCGCGCGCCGCAGGGAGCCGCTCTCGGCGGCGATCGCGCGCGTCGCCGCGTTCGCGTTCCCGACGAGATCCGACAGCTCGCCGCGGCGGTCCGCGAGGGCGGTGACGAGCCGCGAGGAGTCGACGAGGAAGCGCGTCAGGACCTCCTCGTCCTGGGCGAGCGTCCCGGCGAGCCGGCGCGAGGTGGACACGAGCGGCCCGAACCAGCGCGCGGCCTGCGCCGCCTCGCGGCCCTTGCCCGCGTACTGGCGCGCGAAGCCGCGCACGACCCGCCGCAGGTCGCCGCGGGTGCGCGCGTCGAGCGTGTTGAGCAGCTGGTCGAGGTCGACGACCGTGGTCGTCGCGCTCAGGTCGAGCCGCGCGCCGTCGTCGAGCGCCGGGCCGTCGCCGGGCGTGAGCGCGACGTAGCGGTTGGCGATGCCCGACAGCGACGTCAACCGGATCGCAGCGCGCGTGCCGTCGCGCAGCGGCGCGTACGGCTCCTCCACCTCGACCTCCACGGCGGCGAGGTTGTCGTCCGTGAGCTCGATGCTCCGCACCCGCCCGACGCGGCGGCCGGCGACCTGCACGTCGTTGTCGGGCACGAGCTGTCCCGCGGTCTCGAACACGAGCGTGTAGCGATGGCGGTCGCCGTCGCCGGCCAGCACGAGCGCCACCACGACGACGGCGAGGACGACCGCGGCCGCCGCGGCGGCGCGCGCGAGCGGGACGCGCCTCACTCCATCCCCAGCGGCCCGCTCGACGCGCCGGCGAGGAACTGGCGGACGAACTCGTTTCCCGAGTCGAACAGCTCGGCGGCCGGCCCCGACTCGACGATCTTCCCGCGCCACAGCACCGCGATGTACTCGGCGATGCGCCGCGCCGACATGATGTCGTGGGTGATGACGACGTAGGCGCCGCCGTTCTCCGCGTGCACCTCCTCGATGAGCTCGCACAGCAGCGCGGTGCGGACGGGGTCGAGGCCCGAGTCCGGCTCGTCGAAGAGGACGATGTCCGGGTCGAGCACGAGCGCGCGCGCGAAGCCGGCCCGCTTGCGCATCCCGCCGGACAGCTCGTTCGGCATCTTGTCGCGCGAGCCCTCGAGCCCCACCTCGCGCAGCCGGCGCATGACGATGTCCTCGATCTCGTCCTCGCCCTTGTCCGTGTGCTGGCGCAGCGGGAAGGCGACGTTGTCGTAGAGGTCCATCGAGCCGAACAGCGCGCCGTCCTGGAACAGGACGCCGAACTTCTTGCGCATCTCGAACAGCTCGTCGTCGCGCATCGCCGGGACGGACCGGCCGTGTACGAGCACGTCGCCGCGGTCGGGATACAGCAGCCCGACCATGTGCTTGATGCAGACGGACTTCCCCGTGCCGGACGGGCCGAGGATCATCGAGATGCGGCCGTCGGGGATCGCCAGGTCGAGCCCGCGCAGGATGTGGTTGCGCCCGAAGGACTTGTGGACGTCGACGAACCGGACCGCGGCGCCGTCGTCCGCGGCGCGGCCGTCCTCCCGGCGCTGCTCGTCCTGCGCCGCCACGTCAGCCGCCTATCGGGGCTCTCGGGTTGGCGCCCCAGAACACCTGCGTGCCGAGCATCCCGATCAGGTGGACGAGGACGATGTTCACCACCATCGACTTCGCGGTCGCCGTGCCGACGCCGACCGGCCCGCCCCCCGCCGTGTAGCCGTAGTAGCAGCCGACGAGCACGATCGCCGTGGCCATGGCCATCGCCTTGATGACGCTGAACAACAGGTCGGGTGGGTTCTGAAACATCCAGAACACCTGCAGGAAGCCGCCCGACGACACCTCCCCGATCTGCTGGACGACCGCCAGATAGGAGGCGAAGAAGCCGGCGCCGATGCCGGCGAGGTACATGAACGGGAGCACGAGCCAGGCCGCGAGCAGGCGCGTCGCGCACAGGAAGGTCATGGAGGAGATCCCCATCACCTCGAGCGCGTCGATCTCGTCGGAGATCCGCATGGAGCCGATCTCGGCCACGATCCCCGTGCCGACCTTCGCGGCCATCATGTAGCCGAAGGCGTACGGGACGAGCTCGCGGAGGTCGCACCACGCGGTGAACACGCCGGCATAGGCCGGGGTGCCGGCGGCGCGGTTGAAGTACGCGCCCTCGATCCCGCACTGCAGGCCGATGATGAAGATCAGGCCCCAGATCACGAGCGTGGAGGACAGGATCAGGATCCCCGCCTGGCGCAGCGCCTCGCCGAAGAAGCGGAACACGCCGAGGCCGACGACCTCGCCCATCACGCGCGCGCTGAACGCCGTGATCTCCCCGAAGGAGGCGATCCAGGCGCGCGGGGTGGACAGCCGGCCGGGACCCATGGCTAGCGCAGGTTGACGATCTCCGGATGGGTCGCCAGCAGCGTCTGGGTGAACACGTAGTTGAACGCGAACACGCCGAGCGTGGCGATCACGACGGCCTGGTTGACCGCGCGCCCGACCCCCTGCGCGCCACCCGTCGCGGTCATGCCCTTGTAACAGCAGACGACGGCGATGATCGCCCCGAACAGCGTGCACTTGAGGACCGACCCCCACAGGTCGACGAGCGACGCGTTGTTGAAGAAGGTGGCGAAGAAGGGGCCGAGCGGCTGGTCGTAGACCATGGTCGTGACGACGCCGCCGAAGATGCCGAAGAGCAGCGCGTAGATGTCGAACAGGCCCGTGACGAGCATGAGCGCGAGGAAGCGGGGAACGACCAGGTTCTTCACCGGGTCGACCCCGAGCACCTGCAACGCGTCGAGCTCCTCGCGGATCTTGCGCGCGCCGAGATCCGCGGTGATCGCCGTGCCGGCCACGCCGGCCAGCACGATGGCGGTGACGAAGGGCGCGAACTCGCGGATCGAGGCGAGCACGAAGAAGCCGCCGAGCCGGTCGAGCGCACCGAAGAGCACGAGGAAGTTCGCGCCCTGGAGGCCCGGCGCCGCGTAGCCGAAGGCCACCGTCGAGACGACGAGCGGGAACCAGCACAGCCGCAGCGCGAAGAGGAACTGCGACACGAACTCGCCGCCGTAGGGGTACGGTGGCCGGACCGCCGACACGATGGTCCTGCCGGTGAGGATCATCATGTCCCCCACCTCCTCGAGCAGGCCCCGGGCGGGCAGGAAGGCCCTATCGGCAACGGTGCGTGCCACGCAGCTCCCTTCGGCGACACGCCGCCGCTCGGCGCGCCTGGCCGCGCGAACAGTACGGCACGCCTTCGACGGGACGTCGAGCCTGATGCGCCGCGATGGCGCGGCTGACCGGGCCCGGACCGCTCGGGTCGCCGGCGCGATGAAGCGCTGGGCCTTCGCGGCGGTGGGCGCGGCCGTCGTTGCGGTCGCGGTCGCCGGCTGCGGCGGCGGCGAGCGCCAGGACGCCGGCGCGCCGTCGGGAGAGTTCGCGCTCGACGTGACGCGCGCGTCGTTCCCGGGGCGCCAGACGCTCGCGGAGCTCGCCGTCCTGCGCCTCGACGTCCGCAACGCCGGCCGCCGCACCGTCCCCGACCTGGCCGTG
>DATMVH010000748.1:0-8091 GCA_035563395.1 Solirubrobacteraceae bacterium | reverse complement strand
GCTCGACCGCCCGCCGAGCTTCGAGGAAGCGCCGCTGCCGTTCCCCGCGGAGGTCCACGACGGCGATCTCGAGGCGGTCACCGGACCGCTCCCGCGCACGCCGCTCCAAGCGGGCGTCGCGCGGACGATCGACGCCTTCCGCGCGTTCCTCGCCGCCGGCCTCGTCCGGCTCCCGGACGCCGGCTGACGGCGCCGCCCCCTACGTCCAGGCCAGCGCGCCGCGCGCCGACCAGTAGCGCCCGGGGTCCTCCGCCAGCGCCTCGAGCTCGCGCAGCGCGCCGTCCGGGAGGTCGAGCGCGGCGGCCGCCAGGTTGCTGTGCAGGGCGTCCTCGGTCACCGCGCCGCTGAGCACCACGTCGGCAAACGGCTGCGCGAGGACGGCGGCGAGGGCGACCGCGTCCGCCCCGGCGCCGAGCTCGGCCGCCACGCGCGCGAGCACGGGATCGGCGCCCCGCGGCGAGAGCCGCCCGTTGGCCAGCGCCTCCTTCACGATCACCTCCATGCCCGCCGCGTGGGCACGCTCCAGCGCCCGGCCGGCCGACTGCTCGTAGAGGTTCCACGTCGTCTGCACCGCGTCGAAGCAGCCGAGCTCGCGCGCGCGGTCGACGGTCTCGCCCTGCGACGTGCCGCTCGTCGTCGCGCCGATGGCCACGCCCGTCGACCGCAGCTCGCGCAGCGCGTCCAGCACCGCATCGTCCTCCAGGACGCCGGAGTCCGGCGTCGCCGAGTGGATCTGGTAGAGGCGGAGACGGTTCCCCAGCAGTGCGCGCGTCTCCTCGAGCTGGCGGCGGAACGTGTCGACGTCGTGGTGCTTGACCTCCGGCGGGTCCGCGGCGATCTCCCAGCCGGCCGTGTAGACGTAGCCCCACTTGGAGCCGACGACCACGCCGGCCGGCCGGCGGGCGTCGAGCCAGGCGCCGAGGAACTCCTCGCCGCGGCCGTAGGAGCGCGCCGCGTCGAGGTAGCGCACGCCCGCGGCGACCGCCGCGTCGAGCAGCCGGAAGGATTGCGCGCGCAGCGCGTCCGGCGAGCGGTCCGGGCCGAGGTCCTGGCCGTGCCCGAGATTGAGGTAGCCGGGCCGCCCGAGGGCGGCGAGGCCGAGGCCGATGCGGGCGGGGCTGCGCTCGCCCGCCGCGGCCGGGAGCACCGGGGCGTCCGGGGTCACGCCGGGCAGGATGCCACGCGCCGGCGCGTCAGTCGACGGCGCCCGCGGGCTCGACCGCGTCGTGCTCCGTCCGCCGCACCCAGAGCGAGCGGCACGGGATCTTGTCCCGGTCGCACCGGTGCGCGTAGCGCTCGGCGATCTCGGTGACCTCCTGCATGAGGTCGGCTTCGAGCGTGATGGGATCGAGCCCGAGGTGGAGGAGCTGGCCGTTCTCCACGTCGAGGTCGTTCTCGTCGGCCTCCTTGCGGGGATTGCCGACGAGGTCGATGTCGGCGCCCGTGAGGCGGGACACGAGCTCCGCGAGGTCGATGACGCGGTGCACTTCCGTCATCTGGTTGAAGATGCGCACACGCTCGCCGCGCTCGGGCGGGTGCTCCACCGCGAGCTCGATACATCGCACGGTGTCCTGGATGTGGATGAACGCGCGCGTCTGGCCGCCCGTGCCATGGACGGTGAGCGGATAGCCGATCGCCGCCTGCATGAGGAAGCGGTTGAGGACGGTGCCGTAGTCGCCGTCGTAGTCGAAGCGGTTGATGAGCCGCTCGTCGAGCCGGGTCTCGGCGGTCTGCGTCCCCCACACGATCCCCTGGTGCAGGTCGGTGACGCGGACCTCGTCGTTCTTGTTGTAGAAGGCGAAGAGCAGCTGGTCGAGCGTCTTCGTCGTGTGATAGACGCTCCCGGGGCTTGCGGGGAACAGGATCTCCTGCTCGACCTCGCCGCCGTCGTGGGAGTCCATGCGGACGGTGAGGTAGCCCTCCGGGATCTTCACGCCGGCCGCGCCGTAGCCGTAGACGCCCATCGTCCCGAGGTGGACGACGTGCGCGTCGATGCCGGTCTCCACGAGCGCCGCGAGCAGGTTGTGCGTCGCGTTGACGTTGTTGTCGACCGTGTAGCGCTTGTGCTTCGAGCTCTTCATCGAGTACGGCGCCGCGCGCTGCTCGGCGAAGTGCACGATCGCGTCGGGCTCGTAGTCCTCGAGCACCTCGACGAGCCGGTCGTAGTCCTTGGCGACGTCGACCTCGCGGAAGCCGATCTGGCGGCCCGTGATCTCGCGCCACGCCGCGATGCGCTCGGCCAGCGGCCGAATCGGGGTCAGCGACTCGGCTTCCAGCTCGACGTCCGCCGCGCGGCGCGCGAAGTTGTCGACGATCGCCACGTCATGGCCGCAGGCGGAGAGGTGCAGGGTCGTGGGCCACCCGCAGAAACCGTCACCACCCAAGATGAGAATGCGTAGCAAACGTCTCTCCCGACGCATGGCTCGAACTGGACCGGGCCGCCTCGACTGGGCGCCCAACCGCCGTCGGCGCACGATGATAAGAGCTGTTCCGGCGGATTCCCGTTAGGAGACGTTGCGAAAACGGCCGCTCACGGGGCTGCCGCCGGCGGCGGCCGGCGCGCGCCGCTCGCGCCACCACGTGCGCAGGATCACGCGCGCATAGCGGACGCCGTAGAGCAGGTTGTGCCCCTTCTTGCTCTCCCCCGCCGCGCGCCGGCGCATGACGATCGGGCGCTCGGCGATCCGGTAGCCCTGGAAGATGGCGCCGATCAGCAGCTCGGACGTCTGGTACTGCACCTGCTCCTGACGGACCGTGGCGGTCAGCTCGGCGCGCATCGCCCGGTAGCCGCTCGACGTGTCCGTGACCCGCGCGCCCGTGAGCAGGCGCACGAGCGCCGCGAACACGTGCACGCCGGCCTGGCGGAAGGAGTCGTCGGTCTCCGTGCTGCCCAGCACGCGGGAGCCGATGACCATGTCGGCCTCGTCGCGGGCGAGCGGCTCGAGCACGCGCGGGAGCTCGAGCGGGTTCCACTGGCCGTCGGCGTCGAGCGTGACGATGAAGCGCGCGCCGTACTCGCGCGCGAGCTGGTAGCCGACGCGCAGCGCGACCCCGTGCCCGCAGTTGCGCTCCAGCCGCGCGACGTGCACCCCGGCGGCTCGCGCGACGTCGCTCGTGCCGTCCGTGCTGCCGTCGTCGACGACGATCGTCTCGACCGCGAGCCCGCACGCCTCCGCGGGGATGTCCCGGAGCACGCTGCCGATCCCGCCGGCCTCGTCGTAGGCGGCGATCACCACCGCGACGGGGGGAAGCTGCAGCGACGGGTTGGCCGCGCGGAAGGCACGCACCGCCTCGTCCCGTACCGCCTCCGTATAGGGCGTCAGCGCCTTCGCGCTCCTGCCGCTCACCGCACTCCCGTCGTCGCCGTCCGCCGGCGCCGCGCGCCGCTCGGCCGCGCAGTCTAGGACGCGGTCGGGACGGGCCCGTCAGCGGCGGGCGGGGAACCGCTGTGCGCGACGGATCGCCGCGTAGGCGATCCCGCCGAGCGCGGCGCCGCCGAGGAGGAGCAGCACGGGCGTCCCCACGCCGTCGAGCGCGCCGTCCGTGATGACGGCGTGACCGACGCCGAGGATCACCACGAGCGCCGCGAAGAAGGCATGGAGCACCCGCCAGGTGAACGTGGACATCGGCAGCCGGGCGCGCGACGCGCCGAGGACGACCACGACGGCGAGCGCGATGGTCGCCAGCAGCGCCATGCGCGCTCGCGTGGGCCCGTCGGGGGAGAGCGCGAAGCGCGTGTCCTCGGCGCTCACGAGGAACAGCCCGCCGACGTGGGCGAGCACGAGGGCGAACGTCACCGTGCCGAGGACCCGGTGCCAGCGCAGCCGCACGCCCGCGACGGCGGCGAGCAGGGGCTGCAGCGCGAGGCCGGAGACAGCCAGCGTCGCCGCCAGCGTGCTGATCACGAGCGCCGCGGGCCCAGCCGCGAGGTGCGCGTCGGTGAGGGCGATCGCCGCCGGGAGGACGAGGACGGGCACCGCGAGCGCCGCGAGGCGGCGCCGCTCAGCCATCGCGCGCGAGCGTCAGGTCCACGCGGGCGCGGGTGTCGTCGAGGTCGACCACCCGCCGGATGAACACGTCGCGGTACTCGCCGTCGGCGTACGCGACATGGATGTTGGGCTCGCCGAACTGCGGGACCGTCGGCGCCGTCTCGATGCGGTAGCGGCCGTTCGCGTCCGTCCGGACGGAGGCGCGGTTGTCCTGCTCGCCACCGGTCTCCGTTGCGAGCCACACCTGGATGCGGACGCCGGGCAGCGGCCGGCAGCCGCGCGCCGCGCGCACGAGCCCGGTGATCACGAAGCCGCTCCCGAGCGACGCCAGCTCCGGCGCGTCGGGGATGTAGTTGTTCGTGCCGCCCGGGTTGCTGCGCGTCGCCTCGCAGCGGCGCGGTCGCGCGGGCGTCGCGGTCGCGGTCGCCGTCGCCCTCGCGGTCTCGGGCGTCGCCGCGGCGACGCCGTCCTCCCGTGCCGGTCCCGGCCCTGCCTCGCCCACGTTCGTGGCGCCCGTCCCGGACGACTCGCTGGTGACGAGCGCGACGACCACGGCCGCGGTGACGCCGGCGAGGACGAGGGCGAGGAGCCACGGGCGCTTCGGGGTGTCGGACGACGCCATGCCGGAGGTCTACCCGACTGCCCGTCATGGCCGCGTCAGCGGACCGGTGCCCCGCTGATCGGCGGGCGCCCTCGCCGGCCGTTCAGCGTCGGCTTCCGAGATGCAGCACCACGATCACGCTGTCGCGCTGCCTCCCGGGCTCCGGGCCGTCTCGCACGCTCCAGACCGCCATGTACTGCCACGAGCCGAGGAGGTTCTCCCGGTGGCGGCCCGAGTCCATCCAGTTCGCGACGATCCGCCGCGGAGCCGACTCGGGCCCGTTGGCCGTGGCGAGGTTCTCGGCCACGCGCCAGCCGCGCCCTCGCGCCGCGAGGACGAACGGGAACCGCAGCACTCTGCGGGCGAAGTTGCCGTGGGTGAAACGCGAGCGCCGTGCGAGCGCGCGCGCCCACGCCCGCGCCGACAGGCGCAGCCGGCGCGAGTGGCGCAAGCCCTTCAGGCCGCGCCTGCGGCGTTCCTCGTCGACGAGCTGGGCGACGGCCCTTCGATGACGCCGACGTCCGATGGCGCTGATGGGCAGATCGTGGTCGCTCATGATCACTCCCCCGGAAGTGGATTCGGGTGCGCGCTCCGGAGCCTCGCGGAGGGTCCGCGGGCGGCGTGGATAGGTTGATGGGTCGACATGACGACCGCGGACACCCCGAGCCCCGCGCGAGCGCGCCTGCTCGCGGCCCTCGCGCCGCCGCCGCCCGCATCGGCCCCGCGCGCGGCGCCGTGGCGCGCGCTCGTGCTCGGCTGCCTCGCGCTCGCCGCGCTGTCGCTGCTGGGCCCGTCCCAGCCGACGTACGACCCCTGGGCGTGGCTGATCTGGGGCCGCGACATCGTTCATCTCGACCTCGTGACGAACGCGGGCCCGTCGTGGAAGCCGCTGCCCGTCCTCTTCACCACGCCGTTCGCGCTGCTCGGCGACGACCTCGCGCCCAAGCTGTGGCTCGTGGTGGCGCGCGCCGGCGGCCTGCTGGCGGTCGCGATGGCCTTCCGCCTCGCCCGCCGGATCGCCGGCCCGCTCGCGGGCGTCGTCGCCGCGGCGTCGCTGGCCGCGGCCGATCTGTTCCTGTCCTTCTCCGCCCGCGGCAACTCCGAGGGAATCCTCGTCGGCCTCGCGCTGTGGGCGGTCGAGCGCCACCTCGACGGCCGCCGGCGCGACGCGTTCCTGCTCGGCGTCGCGTGCGGGCTGCTGCGGCCCGAGGTGTGGCCGTTCGTGGCCCTCTACGGGCTCTGGCTCGTGCTCGCGCGCCGCGGCGACCTGCGCACGGCCGTGCTCGTGGGCGGCTCGGGGCTCGCGATCGCGCTCCTGTGGTTCGTGCCCGAGTACATCGGCTCGGGCGACTTCTTCCGCGCCGCCTCGCGGGCCCTCGAGCCCGTGCCCGACTCGCCGGCGCAGGCCGAGCACCCGTTTCTCGCGGTGTTCACGAACTCGGCCTCGGCGCTGTGGCCGCCGGCCTACGCCGGCGGCGTCGTCGCCGTGATCCTCGCCCTGCGCCGCGGCGCCGATCCCGCGTACCGCCGGCCCGTGCTCGCGCTCGCCGCCGCCTCGACCGCCCTCATGGTCACGGTGGCGATCCTCGCCGAGATCGGCTTCACGGGGAACATCCGCTACGTCGCCCTGCCCGCGTCGATCGTGTGCGTGCTCGCGGGCATCGGCTGGGCGGCGCTGCTCTCCCTCGTGCGCGACCGCCGCGGGATGGGCGTCGCCGTCGCGGCGGGCGTGGCGCTGCTCGTGCTCGCCGCCCCGTTCGCCCGCGAGAGCGCGTCCGAGCTGTCGACGCAGGTCGAGCAGGCGCGCAACGAGTCGGCCGTCGCCGCCGACCTGCCCGTCGCGATCGCGCGTGCGGGCGGGGAGGCGGCGGTCAAGCGCTGCGAGACGGTGAAGACCGGCCCGTTCGAGACGCAGCTCGTCGCCTGGCATCTGCACCTGCACCAGAACGAGGTCGGCTTGCTGCCGACGCCGCCGGCCACGCTCCTCGCCGTCCGCGGCGCCCCGCTGGCGGAGGTGCCGGGCTTCGCGACCCTCGGCTCCTCCCAGCGCTGGGTCGTCCGGACGTCGTGCTGAATCACGACACCGTTCATGCCCCCCGCGCGGCCGCGACGGCGACCTGGCCGAACGCGATGCCGCCGTCGTTGGCCGGGAGCCGCTCCGGCACGAGCACGCGCAGTCCCGCGTCCTGCAGGGCGCGGGCGGTGCCCTCCAGCAGCCGGCGATTCTGGAAGACGCCGCCGGAGAGCACGACCGTGTCGAGGCCCGCGCGGCCGGCCAGGACTTCGCACGCCTCCGCGGTGGCGGCGGCCACGCCGTTGTGGAAGCGCGCCGCGATCGCGCCGGCCGCCACGCCCGCCGCCACGTCGGCGAGGACGCGCCGCACCGTCTCGCGGGCGTCGAGCACGAGCAGCGATCCACGCACCACGGGGAGCGGGTAGGCGCCGCGCTCGGCGGGGTCGGCCGCCGCTTCCAGCTCGATCGCCGCCTGCCCCTCGTAGCGCGCCTCGGCGCGCACGCCGCAGAGCGCGGCGACCGCGTCGAACAGCCGGCCCGCGCTCGTGGTCTCCGGCGCCGCGAGGCCGGTCCGCGCCAGCCGCGCGACCGCCCGCCAGCGGGCCGGATCGACGTGCTCCGCGAGACTCCGGGGAAGCGGCGGGTCGGCGTCCTGCGCGGCGACGAGCCACGCGCACGCCATCCGCCACGGCTGGCGGATCGCCCGGTCCCCGCCCGGCAGGCGGACGGCCGACAGGTGCCCGGCGCGGACGAAGCCGCCGAGGTCGCCGAGGAGGAGCTCCCCGCCCCACACCGTGCCGTCCGGGCCGTGTCCCGTGCCGTCGAAGATCGCGGCCACGGCCGGGCCGCGCTCGCCGTGCTCGGCGAGGCACGCCGCCAGGTGGGCGTGGTGGTGCTGGACGCCGACCACCGCCGCGGCCTCACGGGCGAGCGCGTGCGCCGTGGACAGGTAGTCCGGATGGAGGTCGTGGGCGACGACCTCGGGCTCGACGGCGAACAGCCGGCCGACGTGGGCGATCCCCTCCTCGTAGGAGCGCAGCGTCTCCGCGTTCGTCAGGTCGCCGATGTGGTGGCCGACCCACGCGCGGGCGCCCTTGGCGAGGCAGAACGTGCTCTTGAGCTCGGCGCCGCAGCCCAGCACCGGGCGCTCGGCCGGGACGGGCAGGGCGAGCGCGGCGGGCACGTATCCGCGCGAGCGCCGCAGCAGGAGCGGGCGCCGCCGCACGACCCGCACGACCGAGTCGTCCGTGCGCGTCTCGATCGGCCGGTCGTGGACGAGCAGCAGGTCGGCGAGCGGAGCGAGCCGGGCGAGCGCGTCCTCGTCCCGGAAGGCGATCGGCTCGTCCGAGAGGTTGCCGCTCGTCATCACGAGCGTCTCGCCCGCGTCGGCCAGCAGCAGGTGGTGGAGCGGCGAGTACGGCAGCATCAGGCCGAGCTCCCGCACGCCGGGCGCGACGCCGGCCGCCACGGGCGCGCCGGGGCGCCGC
>DATMVH010000747.1:0-4609 GCA_035563395.1 Solirubrobacteraceae bacterium | reverse complement strand
GCCGATCGCCTGCCCGCAGCGCACGTCGTGCGGCGTGTCGCCGATCACGACCATCCGCTCGCCCGGCGGCACCTCGCCGCCGTGCTCGGCCGCCAGCTCGCGCGCGCGGCGGGCGATGCCCGGGCGGTCGCACCCCTCGGTCGAGAAGGCGCCGCCCGCGCCGAAGAACTCCCACAGCCCGTAGTGGCGCAGCTTCGCCTCGGCGCCGCCGGCCACGTTCCCCGTGAGCAGCATGTTCACCACGTCGTCGCGCCGCGCCAGCGCCTCGAGGTTCTCGCGCACGTTCGGCAGCACCTCGCCCTTGCGCCAGCCGAGGCGGTCCGGCAGCAGCCGCTCGTAGGCGGCGAGCAGCGCCATCGGCGCCCGCGCGTCCTCGATCCCCTCCGCGCGGCAGATCGTCTGCGCGATCTCGTAGTCCGTGAGCCCGGCCGTGCGCATGGAGGAGAGGTCCACGCGCGTGCCCAGCACCTCCTCGCTCGCCTCCTCGAGAGCGAACACGCCGGCCCGCGCGGTGAGCAGCAGCGTCCCGTCGATGTCCCAGAACACGTAGAGCGTCACGCCGGCGCCTCCAGCCGCGCGACGAGCGAGTCGGCGTCGAAGCCGTGCGCGCGCAGCACCTCGTCGTTCGTGCCGGACGCCGGCACGCCGTCGACCGCCCAGACGGCGACCGGGCGGCCGTCCAGCGCGGCGCGCACCGCGTCGCCCTGCCCGCCGCGCGCGACGTGGTTGTCGAGCACCACGACCGGCGCGCTTCCCGTCACCTCGGCGAGCCACGCCCCGTCCACGTCGCGCAGCCAGGGCAGGGAGATCACGCCGACGTCGCCGAGGCGGTCCGCGGCGGCGATCGCCTGCGAGAGCAGGACCGGGCCCGTGCACACGAGCCAGGCGCGCGCGCCGGACCGCACGACGCTGCCGCGTCCGGGCACGAGCCCGTCGAACGGCGGCGGCTCGAAGCCGAGCGGCCACGGCACGCTCACCACGCGGATGTAGACCGGACCCGGCGCCTCGTGCACGGCCCAGGCCACGCACGCGCGCATCTCCGCCTCCGTCGCCGGCTCGAGGCACGCCATCCCGGGAACGCTGCCCATCAGCGCGATGTCGCGCACGGACTGGTGCGAGTGGCCGGGGCCGCCGGGGACGATCCCCGCCAGGAACCCGGAGTAGAGGATCCGCGTGCGCTCCGTGGCGTTATTGAACACCTGCTCGTTCGCGCGCGGCGTGAGGAAGCAGGCGAAGGAGTGCACGGCCGGCAGGCGGCCGCCGAGCGCGAGCCCGCCCGCCTGCGACACCATGTCCTGCTCGGCGATGCCGCACTCCACGAAGCGCTCCGGGAACGCCTCGCGGAACGGGATCAGGCCGCAGTCGAGGTAGAGGTCGGCGTCCAGCGCGACCAGCCGCTCCTCGCGCTCCGCCGCCTCGGCCAGCGCGGCGCCGTAGGCGTTCACGAGCCGCACGGGCTGCGCCGGGGCGACGCGCCGCGGCGCCTCCGCCGGCTCGAGCGCGACCGCCCGCCCGAGCCGCTCCTCGAGCCGCGCGGCGAGCTCCGCGAGCGCGGCCTCGTAGGCCTCGGGCGCGGGCGCGCCCGAGTGGTACGCGTACAGCGAGGTGCCGGCCGGCGCGAGCTCGTGCGGCTCGAAGGCGCGCACGCCGCGACCCTTCACCGTGTCGGCGACCAGCAGCTTCGGCTCGTCGGGGTGGTCGCGCAGCAGCGCGGCGAGCGCGGCGGCCACCGCGGCGGTGTCGTTGCCGTCGCAGCGCGCCGCCGCCCAGCCGAACGCGCGCGCCTTGGCCTCCAGGTCGGCGAGCGCGCTGACGTGCTCGACCCACGTGTCCGACTGGATCTTGTTGTGGTCGACGATGGCGCAGAGCTCGCCGAAGCGGTCGTTCGCGGCCTGCCCGAGCGACTCCCAGAACTGCCCCTCCTGCAGCTCCCCGTCGCCCGTGATCACGAACACCCGCCGGCGGCCGCCGGCCAGCCGCGCGGCGCGGGCGATGCCCTTGGCCTTGGACACGCCCATCCCCAGCGAGCCGGTGTTGGTGTGGACCGCCGGCACGGCGTGGATGTCGGGATGGCCGGGGAGCCCGTCCTGCCGGCGCAGCCGGTGCAGCAGCGCGAAGTCGAGCTTCCCGGTGGCGGCGAGCATGGCGTACACGGCGGGCGCGTCGTGGCCCTTGGAGGAGAAGCAGACGTCGTCGCCCTCCAGCACCTCGAGGTGCAGCCAGGCCAGGACGTCCATGACCGAGAACGACGTCCCGATGTGCCCCGAGCCGGCCTCCATGATGCTCGACAGGGCGTTGATCCGGCAGGCGTCGGCGAAGGCCGCGGCGCGCGCCGCCGGGTCCTCGACCTCCGTGCGGATGCGGTCGAGCTCCGCGGGCGGGACGTAGCCGAGCCGGATCGGCGCGTTGGCGGCGAAGGTGGCCGCTTCCATCAGGCGAGCACCTCCACGCGCGGCAGCAGGGCCGGATCGGCGGCGGCGAGGGCCTCGGCCCGCGCCAGGTCGTCCGGATAGTCGATCGACAGCCCTTCGACGCCCTCGCAGAAGAACGGCACGACGCGCCGGCCGGCGATCTCCCCGTCGGCGACGATCCGCGTCCACGCGATCTCCAGCGAGGAGTCCTGCACGTAGAGCTGCTCCAGCGCCGCGGTCTGGCGCGAGTGGGTCGGCACCTCACCGGGCGTCTGCGGCAGGAACGGCTCCATCAGCTCGCCGGTGATCCGCCACATCTTCCCCGGGTGCTCGCGCACCGGGCGGACCGCGCGCAGCGAGTCGGCGTCCGCCACGGCCGTGAACGCCTCCCAGGCGCGCCGGATCGTCGCCGCGGTCCGGAACGGGCTCGTCGGCCGCAGGATCGAGAACACGTCCCAGTCCGCGCCGGCGAGCGCGTGGCGCACCCACTCGATGTCGGGCGAGGTCGCCCCGGCCATCCCGGCCGGGCGCAGCCCCGGGATCTCGGCGCCGTAGCGGCGCGCGACCGCGGCGATCTCCTCCGAGTCCGTCGAGACCACGATCGCCCCGAACAGCCCGCTCGCGCGCGCCGCCGCGACGGAGTAGGCGAGCAGCGGATGGCCGGCGAGCGGCGCGACGTTCTTGCCCGGCACGCGCTGGGACCCCGCGCGGGCGGGGATGAGGGCGACGGCGCTGCGAGCCACTACACCCGGCTCGGGTCGTGGTTGACGTAGACCGTCTTGAGGTCCGTGTAGATCTCGATCGCCTCCGTTCCCGGCTCCCGCCAGCCCGTCCCCGAGTCGCGCACGCCGCCGAACGGCATGTGCGGCTCCGAGCCGTAGGTCGGCCCGTTCACCGACGCGACGCCGCTCGAGATCCGGGCGAGGAACTCCTGCCCCCGGTGGACGGACGCCGTCCAGATGGCGGCGGTCAGGCCGTACGGGGAGTCGTTGGCGAGCCGGACCGCCGCGTCGAAGTCGCGCACGCGGTGCAGCGTCGTGATGGGGCCGAACAGCTCGGTGGCCGACAGCTCGTCGGAGCCCTCGATCAGCGTCGGCGCCATGTAGAAGCCGTCGCGCGGCAGCCGCTCGCCGCCGGCGAGGATCGTCGCGCCCTTCTCGCGCGCCTCGGCGACCCGCCGCAGCATGTGCTCGAGCTGGCGCTCGTTGATCACCGGCCCGAGGTCGTCGTCGTCGGCCGGCCCGACGCGCTGCGCGTTCGTGCGCTCGAGCAGCAGCGCCTTGAACTCGTCGTAGACGGCGTCGAAGACGATGATCCGGCTGCCGGCGGCGCAGCGCTGGCCGGCGTTCGAGTACGCGGAGAGCGCGGCCGCCTCCGCGGCCTTCTCGAGGTCGGCGTCGTCGCACACGACCAGCGGGTTCTTGCCGCCGAGCTCCAGCGCGACCTTGGCGAGCCGCTCGCCCGCCACGCGGGCGATCATCCGGCCCACCGCGGTGGACCCGGTGAAGGAGATCACGGCCACGCGCGGGTCCTCGACGAGCGGCTGCCCGGCCTCCGGGCCGAGCCCCTGGATGACGTTGAGCACGCCGTCCGGGAGGCCCGCCTCGGCGGCGAGGCGGGCGAACGCCAGCGCGGTCTCGGGGGTGTTCTCGCTTGCCTTCAGCACGGCGGCGTTCCCGCAGACGAGCGCGGGGAAGACCTTCCAGGCGACGTTCGCGATCGGCGTGTTCGCGGCGATGATCAGGCCCGCGACGCCGAGCGGCTGCCGCACCACCATGTTCTGGCGGTTGGGGATCGCGGAGGGCATCGTCTTGCCGTAGAGGCGGCGGCCCTCGCCGGCCTGGAAGTAGCCCTGCTCGATCGCGGCGCCCGTCTCGCCCAGCGCGTCCTTCGGGGACTTGCCGGTCTCGGCGGCGACGATCGCGGCGATCTCGTCGGCGTCGCGCTCCAGCAGCTGCGCGATGCGGCGGAGGATCGCGCCCCGCGCCGCCGGCGTCTCGCGGCCCCACGCCGGCTGCGCCGCCGCGGCGGCGGTGATCGCGGCGTCGACGTCCTCGCGCCCGGACCGCGCCACGAGCGACAGCAGCTCACCGGTCGCCGGCGCGTACTTCTCGATCGTCTCGCCGGATGCGGCGGCCCGCTCCTCGCCGGCGATCACGTTGGCGATCGTCTTCGTCGCCGCCTGGGTGCTCATGCCG
>DATMVH010000746.1:0-3383 GCA_035563395.1 Solirubrobacteraceae bacterium | reverse complement strand
CGACGGCGCGCTCGCGGGCGGCGCGCTGCTCGTCCATCTCGCCCACCTGGCGCTGCTCGCGGCCGCGTTCGGCGCGCTGGCGCGGCTCGCGCTGCGCGGCAACTAAGCTGGAGCGGTGTTCCCCGCCACCCGCATGCGACGCCTGCGCCGGAGCGGCCCGGTCCGCGGGCTCGTGCGCGAGACGGAGCTGACCCCGGCGCACCTCGTCTCGCCGATGTTCGTGGTGGAGGGCGCCACGGGGCGCACGCCGATCCCCTCGCTGCCTGGCGTCGATCATCTCTCCGTCGACGCGGCGGTCGAGGAGGCGGCTCGGGTGGCGGAGCTCGGCATCCCCGCCGTGCTGCTCTTCGGCCTCCCCGCCGCGAAGGACGAGGAGGGCTCCGCGGCGTGGGACGACGAGGGCGCGGTCCAGCTGGCCACGCGGGCGATCAAGGCCGCGCTGCCGGATCTCGTCGTCGTGTGCGACGTCTGCCTGTGCGAGTACACCACCCACGGCCATTGCGGCGTGCTCCGCGAGGACGGGGTGGTCGACAACGACGCGTCGCTCGACCTGCTCGCCCGCACGGCGGTCTCCCAGGCCGAGGCGGGGGCGGACGCGGTCGCGCCGAGCGACATGATGGACGGCCGCGTCGGGCACCTGCGCGGCGCCCTCGACGACCACGGCCTGACGGAGACGCTCATCGTCGCGTACTCCGCCAAGTACGCGTCCGCCTTCTACGGCCCGTTCCGCGAGGCGGCCGGCTCGACCCCGCAGACGGGCGACCGGCGCGGCTATCAGATGGACGGCGCGAACGCCCGCGAGGCGGTGCGCGAGGCGCGGCTGGACGCCGAGGAGGGCGCGGACGTCCTCATGGTCAAGCCGGCGCTGCCGTACCTCGACGTGATCCACCGGGTGCGCGAGGCGACGGACCTGCCGCTCGCCGCCTACAACGTCTCGGGCGAGTACGCGATGGTCAAGGCGGCCGCGGCGGCCGGCCTCGTCGACGAGCGCGCCGCGGTGCTCGAGGCGCTGACCGGCATCCGCCGCGCGGGCGCCGACATCGTGATCACCTACCACGCGAAGGACGTCGCCCGGTGGCTGGCATGAAGGTGCGCGCGCGCCGGGACGGCTCCGCGGTGCCGCTCGACGAGACCGACAAGCAGCTCCTGAACCTCCTCCAGGGCCGCTTCCCGCTGGCGCCCCGGCCGTTCGCCGCGGTCGCCGAGGCGGCCGGGCTGCCCGAGCCCGAGGTGCTCGCGCGCGTCCAGCGCCTGCTCGACAAGCGGATCATCCGCGAGATCACGCCGATCTTCGACACGCGCGCGCTCGGCTACGAGTCGATGCTCGTGGCGGCGAAGGTCGACGCGCAGTATCCCCACCGCGCCGCGAAGTTCATCAACTCCCACCCCGGCGTCACGCACAACTACCTGCGCAACCACGACTTCAACCTGTGGTTCACGATCGCCGTCGAGCCGGACTCGCGCCTCGGCCTCGGCGGGACGCTCGACGTGATGGCGGAGCGCACCGGCGCCGTCTCCATCCGCCAGCTGCCGACGCTGAAGCTCTTCAAGATCCGCATGGACCTCGAGATGGAGAGGGGCACGGACGCGCTCGCGGCGGCGGGCGAGGCGACGGAGCCCATGGAGCTCGCGCCGATCGCCCTCTCGGACGAGGACGTCGCCACGATCCGCGCCACGCAGGGCCCGATGGCGGTGCGCCCGGACGCCTACGCCCCAGCCGCCGAGCGGCTCGGCGTCTCGGAGGACGAGGTCCTGCGCCGGCTCGCGTCGCTGCGGGAGCGCGGGGGCCTGCGGCGCGTCGCGGCGATCCTGTTCCATCGCCGCGCCGGCTTCTCGGCCAACGGCATGGGCGTGTGGGCCGTTCCCGCCGACGAGATCCTCGAGACGGGCAAGCGGATGGCGGCGTTCCGCGGGATCTCGCACTGCTACCAGCGGCCGACCTACGCGGACTGGCCGTATTCCGTGTTCACGATGGCCCACGGGCGCTCCAAGGAGGAGTGCGACGCGATCCTCGACTCCATCGCGGAGGAGACGGGCATCGACGAGCGGGCCACGCTGTACTCGAGCACGGAGTTCAAGAAGGTCCGGATGCTCTACTTCACCGGGGAGTTCCAGCGCTGGGAGAAGGAGCACGCGTCCTGAGCGGCACCTCGCTCACCGACTCGCGCTCCGCCGAGCTGTATCGCCGCGCCGTCCACGTCCTTCCTGGTGGAGTCAACTCCCCGGTGCGGGCGATGCGCGCGATCGGGCGCGACCCCGTCTTCGTCGAGCGCGCGGAGGGCGCGGAGATCACCGACGTCGACGGCAACGCCTACGTCGACTACGTCTGCTCCTGGGGACCGCTGATCCACGGGCACGCGCACCCGGCGATCGTGGGCGCCGTCACCGAGGCGGCCGCGCGCGGCACGAGCTACGGCGCGCCGACGCGGGGCGAGGTCGAGCTCGCGGAGCTCGTCGCCCAGCGCCTCCCGTCCGTCGACATGGTGCGCATGACCTCGTCGGGCACGGAGGCCGCGATGAGCGCGATCCGGCTGGCCCGGGCCGCGACGGGCCGCGAGACGCTGCTCAAGTTCGCCGGCGCCTACCACGGGCACGTCGACGGCCTGCTCGCCCAGGCCGGGTCCGGGCTCGCGACGCAAGGCATCCCCGCGTCGCCCGGCGTGCCCGAGTCCGCGACCCGCGGCACGGTGATCGTGCCGTGGAACGACGAGGACGCGGTGCGGGCGGCGTTCGCCGAGCACGAGCTCGCAGCCGTGCTGGCCGAGCCCTATCCGGCGAACATGGGCCTCGTGCCGCCCGCGCGCGGGTTCCTCGAGCTGCTGCGGGCGCTCGCCACGGAGCACGGCGCGCTGCTGGTCTTCGACGAGGTCATCACGGGCTTCCGGGTGAGCGCCGGCGGCGCGCAGCAGCTCACCGGCGTGCTCCCCGACCTGACGATCATGGGCAAGGTGATCGGCGGCGGGCTGCCCGCGGCCGCGTACGGCGGCCCGGCGGAGCTGATGAACCGGATCGCGCCGGCGGGCGACGTCTACCAGGCGGGCACGCTGAGCGGGAACCCGCTGGCCGTGGCCGCGGGCCGGGCCACGCTCGAGCGGCTCGACGAGGAGGCGTACCTGGCGCTGTCCTCGACGACCGCCGCGCTGGCCGACGGCCTGCGCGAGGCGGCGGGCGACCGGCCCGTCTCGGTCACCTCGACGACCGGCCTCGTGACCGTCTTCTTCGCGCCCGACCCGCCGACGGACTACGCCGGCGCCGCCGCCTGCGACACCGAGCTCTACGGCGCCTGGTGCCGCGCGCTGCTGGCCCGCGGCGTCTATCCGCCGGCCTCCCAGTTCGAGGCCTGGTTCCCGTCCACCGCGCACACGGGCGAGCACATCGCGCGC
>DATMVH010000745.1:0-3313 GCA_035563395.1 Solirubrobacteraceae bacterium | reverse complement strand
CGCGGGCCGCCGATGCGCGCGCCGGCTGCCGCAGCGTTCCGGCCGGCGTCGTCACGTCCGCCCCTCCATCGCCGGGCGGCCGAGCTGCACCGCGTGGAACTCGAGCGTCAGGTCGCGGCGCACAGGCTTCGACGGCCCGGTCACGCCCTGCGTCGCCGCGGTCACGGTGAGCTCGCGGACGGGCGACCCGAGCGGATACGGCGCGTCGTAGTCGTAGCGCGGCGGGATCGCGAGGAGGATCCGCGACGCGGCGAGCGCGGGCGCGAGCCGCGGCTGCCGGTCGCCCTCGCGGAGCCCGTAGCCGTACGGCTTCCAGACCAGCGAGCGCAGCCGCTCCCACAGACTTGGCTCCAAGCCGTGGATGCGGACGTACACCAGCTCGTCGGGCGCCGCCGGCGGGACGGTGACCGGGCGCCCGGTCGCCGCTTCCGTCCGGGCGAGGAGACGGTCGCGACCGCAGCGGCTGGGCGTGCGCACGAGGAGCTGCTGATCGCCGGGCGCCCGGAGCCGCTCGGCGTAGCGGCACGCGATCTCGATGCGCGCCTCCGGATCCTCGATGTCGGCCGGCGCCCCGACGCGCAGGATCCGCTCCGGCGCCCGGTCGCCGCGCAGCAGCGCGGCGTTCGCCCCGGTCAGCCGGGGGGTGTACGCCTGGTAGGACTGGAAGACCGGCAGCGGCCGCCACTCCCCCTCGATCAGCGGGACGAACGACGTCTCGGCGGGATAGACGTGGAACGTCCGGTCGCGGAGCTCCGCGGCGACGCCGTCGTCCAGCGCCAGCACGGACCGCAGCCCTTCCCGGCCGGCGGCGATCGCCGCTCCCGGGTCGATCGCCTTGCCGGCGCGGTCCTCGAGCGCGCGGACGCTCGAGGCGGGGTGGAGGAGCGCGCGCGGCAGGACGTTGACGGACGCCGCCCAGGCGACCAGCAGGACCCCGAAGGCGAGCACCGCGTCCACGCGCCGCGCGCGCGCCCACGGGAGCACGAGCGCGAGCAGCGCCGCGCCGGCGAAGAAGGTGGACGCGTGCGCGTCGTGCCGGACGAAGCCCTGCTTGAACAGCGAGAAGGCGAGCAGCGCGACGACGACGAGCGCGCCGGCCCGCCGCACCCGCGACCACCCGCGGGTGGTCGCGACCGCGCCGTAGGAGAGGACGGCGACGACGGCGAGCGCGAGGAGGTACTCCCACTCCCGCCCGGGGTCCTCGCGCGAGAGGGCGCCCGCGAAGCCCGTGATCACGTCGGCGCCGCGCACGACGTAGAGCGGGAGGTCGTCGAGCGCCTGCCCGAGCGCGAGCCAGCACACCACGAGCGCGGCCAGCGCCGCGCCGGCGTAGGCGCCGAGCGCGCGGAGCCGCCGCTCGGGTACGAGCGCGACCGCGGCCACGAGGCCGAGGAGCGCGATCGTCAGCCCGCTGTTGAGCTTGACGAGCGAGTGGACGCCCGCCAGCGCTCCGAAGGCCGCGACGAGCGCGAGGCGCCGGCGCTCCGTCCCGGCCACGGGCGCCGCGAGGCACGCGAGCGCCGCGGCGGCCGCGACCACGGCGAGCGGGAACTGCCACTCGACGCCGGCGGTGCCGTACCCGACCGCGGAGAGGGCGACCACGGCGAGCGCGGCCGCGAGGGGCAGCCCGGCCCACCGGCGCGCGGCGGCGAGCACGGCGAGCGCGACGGCGAACTGGGCGAGCAGGGTGTAGGCGACGCCGAGGCGGAACGTCCACGGCTCGATCGCCCGCGGAACCGTGAGGAAGCCGAGCGGGCCGTAGGTGAACACCACCTCGCCGCCGAACGACAGCCCGCGCAGGACCGCTTCATGGAGCCCCACGATCCACGACTCGTCGAAGCCGGTGCCCGGGCCCTCCGGGGTGGTGGGCGGATACGTGACCACGGTGACGAGGGCGGCGATCACGGGCGTCGAGAGCGCGAGGGCCCGGGCGCGGGCGGTCGCGTCGTCGCCCAGCGCGCGGCGCGGCACCCGGCCGGGCAGCAGGTCGGGGAGGCTGGCGACGCCGATCACGCCCACGGCCAGCAGCGCGACCTTGGCGCCGAGCCCGGGCGCGCCGGTGCGGTACGTGTGCCACACCATGGCCGCCGCCGCGAGCGCGGCGCCGACGCGGAGCGCGACGTGCAGCCGCCGCTGCGCGAACAGCGAGGCCGCGAGCGCCACGACGGCCAGCGCGGCGATGATCAGGTCCGTGCGCTGGTACACCTCCCACGCCGAGAGCGCCCGGGCGGGCTGCGCGGTCCGGTCGTAGCCCCACTGCGTGAAGAGCGACGCGAGCAGCAGCACGGCGCCGCCCGCGGCGGCGAACGCCGGCAGGCGCTGCCACGCGAGCCATGCAGGGCGGGTGACCCGCGACGAACGCGCACGAGACGGGCTGGGATGGGCGGCGGACATCGGGGCGAGCGTTGGCCGGGCGGCCCGGGAGGTGCGGCGACGCCCGAGGGGAACGCCGGCTGCCGCAGTCTAGGCGATGCCCTCGACGGCCCCGGAGGGGTGCGGCCGGCCGTCGCGCGCACCCCGCCGCGGCTCCGATCCCGCGCCGAGCGGCGGGCTAGCATCACGGCGCGAATGCCGATCCCGCGCGTCTTCCACCGCATCTGGCTCGGTGACGCCGAGCTGCCGGAGGAGTACCGCCGGTACGGCGAGAGCTGGGCGCGCCACCACCCGGAGTGGGAGATGCGGCTCTGGACGGAGCGGGAGATCGCGGAGCTCGAGTCCGCGCGGCCGGAGGCCAAGGACACGCGCCGGCACCCGGCGGAGCGCTCGGACCTGCTGCGCTACGAGATCCTCCACCGCTTCGGCGGCGTCTACATCGACACGGACATGGAGTGCCTGAAGCCCATCGACCCGCTGCTCGAGGGCGTGGGCTTCTTCGCCGGCAAGGTCCGCGGCGACCGGCTCAACAACGCGATCATCGGCTGCGAGGCCGGCCATCCGAGCGCGAAGAACCTGAGCCGCAAGGCGAAGCCCGTCGCGCTCGACGGGAACGCCACCAAGCGCGTCGACCAGTACGGCACCGGGCCGTACTTCCTGTCGAGCCTGCTGCACAAGGAGCAGCTCAAGCGCCGCAACATCACGCTGTTCGACCCGTCCGTCTTCTATCCGAAGCCGAAGGGACCGTACGGCGACGCGTACGCCGTCCACCACCAGGGCCGCTCCTGGTACCGCACGCCGGAGGAGCGGAGGGTGGCGGCGCTCGAGGAGCAGCTCGCCGACACGGAGCTCGAGCTCGAGACGGTCCGGCTGCGGCTGGCGCGGACGCAGCGGCAGCTCGCCGCGGCCGAGCGCACGCTGGCCCGGCGGCGGCCGTGGC
>DATMVH010000744.1:0-2354 GCA_035563395.1 Solirubrobacteraceae bacterium | reverse complement strand
GCGCTCCCGCCACGCCGCGAGCTCGCGCGCGACGGCCCGCTCCCGCGGGTCGAGCCCCGAGATGCGCGGCAGCCGCCGCCACACCTCGAACGGGTCGCGCTCGTCCGTCGCCGCGGCCACCGCCTGGCACTCCTCGCGTGCCCAGGCGAGGCGGCCGCGGGCCGACAGCCGGCGCTGGATCTCCTCCGCCAGCGGGAGCAGGTGCTCGACGTCCTCGCGCGCGTAGCGGAGCTGCTCGGGCGTGAGCGGCCTGGCGTCCCAGCGCGTGAACGACGCCGACTTGGCCAGCCGGATCTTGAGCACGTCGTGCAGCAGCCCTGTGTAGCCGGCCTGCGCCGAGGAGCCGGCGAAGCCCGCGGCCACCTGGGTGTCGAAGACGTTGCAGAACGTCGTGCGCCATTCGCGCCGCAGGATCGCCACGTCCTGGCGCCCGGCGTGCAGCACGATCTCGACCGCCGGGTCGGCGAGCACGCCGGCGAGCGGGGCGGGATCGCCCATGTCGCCGAGCGGGTCGAGCACGACGACGTCGCCGTCGACCGCCAGCTGCACGAGGCACAACAGCGGCCGGTAGCGGCCCTCCGGCATGAACTCCGTGTCGATCCCGAGCCGTCCGGTGGCCCGCGCGCGCTCCGCGAGGGCCTCCAGATCAGCGGCCAAGGGACTTCTCCCATCGCTCGGCGTGCCAGCGGATCTCCATGCCCGCGGACTCGTAGAGGGCCGCCGCGCCGGCGGTCGGCCCGTGCACGGACGCCTCGGCGCCGCGCAGCTCCGCGGCACGGAAGGCGGCGAGGAGGTGGAGGAGGAGCGCGCGCCCGTGGCCGCGGCCCCGCGCGCGCTCGGCGACGGCGATCGTGTGCACGAGCCCGGCGTTGCGCGGACCGCGCTCCCCCAGCGCGACGCCGGCGAGGCCGTCGGCGTCGTCGAGGAGGAGCCACAGCGCCGGGTCCCAGTCCGGCTTGCCCAGCGCCGCGGCGCGCCAGGCCTCGAGCGGCTGCGGCAGGAAGCCCTCGACGTGGGCGTAGGCGCCGTGGACGAGGTGCCAGACGGGCTCGGCGTCGCGCTCGGCGTCGAAGGTCCGCACGCGCACGGCCGGCGGCTCGGGCACGCGGTCCAGCGCCGCACCGAGCCGGAAGTAGTGCTGCACCGGCCACCAGCCGGCGTCGAGGAGCTGGACGCGCGCCCGCGTGTCGGCCACGGGCACGAACTGGCGCAGCACCCGGGTCCCGCGCGCCGCGGCCCGGGCCTCGCCCAGCTCGCGCAGCCCGGCGCCGTACCCGCGACCCGCCGCGCCGGGGTGCACGGCGACGAGGAGGTCGTCGTCCGCCAGGCTCGCGTAGCCGACGATCGCGTCGTCAGCCTGTGCCACCCACGCGTCCTGCGCGAGGTCGAACCCGGGCAGCGCCCATTCCGCCCGCAGGTCGTCGAGCTCCGCGTAGCGGCGCCCGAGGTCGGCTTCCTCGCGCGCCCGCAGGAGCTCCACGACGGCATCGGCGTCGGCCGGCGTGGGGTGCCGGAGGATGGATCCCGCGGGGCGCGTGGCGGACATGGCGCCTCCGACACTACCGGCGCGCCGTTTGGCAGCCGGTGCCTGCACGCCGGACCACGGCGCATCAGGACCACCGGCGCGGTCAGCGCGCCGACCGCGGTCTACTTGATGAACACCGGCGCGCCCAGCGGCACGCGCCTGAACAGCTCGACGACGTCGGGGACGGTCATCCGGATGCAGCCGTGCGACGCGCGCGTCCCGATCGACCAGTCCTGGCCCGTGCCGTGGATGCCGACGCCGCCCGCGAGCCCCATCCAGCGCGCCTTGAGCGGGTTGTTCGCCGCGCCGCCGGCCACGGACTGCCCCGCGAGCTCGCCGGCCCACGGCGAGTTCGGCGCGGTCCACACCGGGTTGACCTGCTTGGAGGTGATGGAGAACGTTCCCGAGGGCGTGGGATACGCCGGCTGCCCGACCGCGACGCGGTACGTCTTGACGAGCTTCAAGCGCTTGAACAGGCGCAGGGTGAACGTCGACTGCTCGATCGTCAGCACGGTGGGATAGGCCGACGGCAGGTCCTCCCAGCCGACCTTCGCCGGCACGAGGCGCACGCCGGGGCGCAGCAGGCGCGGCGCCGCCGGATCGGCGAGCGCGCGCTCGACGGCCGTGCGCAGGCCCGCGGTGCGCAGCGCTCGGCCGGGGCGCGAGTGGCGGCGGACGATCGTGCGGATCGAGTAGCCGATGCTCGCGTTCACCGGCGCAGTCCTGACGGCGTCACGGGCGGCGCGGATCCAGGCCGCGATCGCCGGCCGGCGGAACCGCACGACCGGCGCGACGGCGACGGGCGGCAGCGTCCCGTCCGCGGCCGGCG
>DATMVH010000743.1:0-3474 GCA_035563395.1 Solirubrobacteraceae bacterium | reverse complement strand
CTCGCCGTCCGCGCGCCGGCGCCGCCGCGGCGGCCCGGGCCGGGGCCGCGGCCGAGCCGTGAAACCTCTGTGAAATACCTCCGGTCGGGCTTCGGAACCGCTCCGGCTCCTTCTAGCGTGATCGGGGAAGAAGAGCACTGCGACGGGGGGCGCGCACCGGACGCCCGCCGCCCGCGAGCCCCGCATGTCCTACGTCGACCTCCACTGCCACCTGCTCCCCGGCATCGACGACGGCGCCTCGACGCCGGCGGACGCGCTCGCCCACGGGCGCAGGCTCGAGGCCGCGGGCGTGCGCGACGTCGCCTGCACGCCGCACATCAAGCAGGCGCACTTCCCGGGCGTGCGGATCGACGCGCTGGACGCGTTGCGGCGCGGCACCCAGGCCGAGTTCGAGGCGGCGGGCCTGCGCGTGCGGCTCCACCGCGGCGGCGAGCTCGCCCACCTCGACGCGCTGGAGCTCGGCGAGCGCGACCTCGCCGCGATCGCGCAAGGCCCGGCCCACGCGCCGTGGCTGCTCCTCGAGTCGCCCTTCGCGGGCTTCGACTCGGTCTTCGAGGCGGCCGCCGGGCGCCTGCGGCGGCTCGGCTACGGGCTGCTGCTCGCCCACCCGGAGCGCTCGGCGGGCGTTCTGAAGTCGGGCCTCGGCCCGCTCCAGGCCTGGGCGGACGACGGCGTGCGGCTGCAGGTGAACGTCGCCTCGCTGAGCGGCGCCAACGGCGCCGCGGCGCACAAGGCCGCTCGCACGCTGCTGCGCCGCGGGCTCGTCCACGTCATCGCGTCTGACGGGCATCCGGGCACGCGCGAGGAGACGCTCGACTCCGGCTTCGAGTGCCTGCTCGCCGCCGGGGCGACCCGCTCGCAGGCGCTGCGCTTGACGGAGCGCAACCCACGCCTGCTACTCGACCACGGCCTCCGCGCGGACGCCGGCGCCCTCGCCGCCTGAGGCGGTTCAGGCGGCCGCGCCGGCCTTCGCCCGCCGCGCCGCCTTCGCCCGCGTCACCTTGTCGAGGTCGACCTTGCGCAGGCGCACGGACGCGGGCGTGACCTCGACGCACTCGTCCTCGCGCAGGAACTCCAGCGCCTGGTCGAGCGACAGCTGCCGATGCGGGACGAGGCGCACGAGCACGTCGGCGGTGGAGGACCGCATGTTGGTCAGGTGCTTCTCGCGCGAGGCGTTCACGTCGAGGTCCTCCGGCCGCGCGTTCTCGCCGACGATCATCCCCTCGTAGAGCTCCTCGCCCGGGCCGACGAAGAGCGTCCCGCGCTCCTGCAGGTTCATCAGCGCGAACTGCGCCGCCGCGCCGCGCCGGTCGGCCACGAGCGCGCCGGTCGGCCGGGTGCGCAGCTCGCCCGCCCACGGCTCCCACCGCTCGAAGACGTGGTGGAGGAGACCCGTCCCGCGCGTCTCCGTCAGGAACTCGGTGCGGAAGCCGATCAGGCCGCGGGCCGGGACGAGGTAGTCCATCCGGACCCAGCCCGTGCCGTGGTTGATCATCTGCTCCATCCGGCCCTTGCGCAGCGCGAGCAGCTGCGTGACGACGCCGACGTAGTCCTCCGGGACGTCGACGGACAGCCGCTCGACCGGCTCGTGGACGCGCCCGTCGATCTCGCGCGTGAGCACGCGCGGCTGCCCGACGGTGAGCTCGAAGCCCTCGCGGCGCATGAGCTCCACCAGCACGGCGAGCTGCAGCTCCCCGCGGCCCTGGACCTCCCACGCGTCGGGCCGCTCCGTGTCGCGGACGCGCAGCGACACGTTGCCCACGAGCTCCTGGTCGAGCCGCGCGCGCACCTGGCGCGCCGTCAGCTTGTCGCCGTCGCGGCCGGCGAGCGGCGAGGTGTTGATGCCGACGACCACGGAGATCGACGGCTCGTCGACGGAGATGACCGGCAGCGGCCGCGGGTCGTCGCGGTCGGCGAGCGTCTCGCCGATCGTCACGTCCGCGATCCCGGCCACGGCGATGACCTCGCCCGGCCCGGCCTCCTCCGCCTCCACCCGGTCGAGCGCCTCGGTGACGTAGAGCTCGCCCACCTGCGCGCGCTCGATCGTCCCGTCCGCGCGGCACCACGCGATCGGCTGCCCGCGCCGGATCGTCCCGTGGCGGACGCGGCAGAGCGCGAGGCGGCCGACGTAGGGCGAGGCGTCGAGGTTCGTCACGTGCGCCTGCAGCGGGTGCTCCGGGTCGTGCTCCGGCGCGGGCACGTGCTCGAGCAGGAGGTCCATCAGCGGCCCGAGGTCGCCGGCCAGCGCGTCGGGCTCGAGTCCCGCCCGGCCCGCCTTGGCGTTGCAGTAGACGATCGGGAACTCGATCTGGCTCTCGTCCGCGTCGAGGTCGAGGAAGAGGTCGTAGACCTCGTCGACCACCTCGGCGATCCGCGCGTCCGGCCGGTCGACCTTGTTGACCACGAGGATCACCGGCAGCCGCGCCTCGAGCGCCTTGCGCAGCACGAAGCGGGTCTGCGGCAGCGGGCCCTCCGAGGCGTCGACGAGCAGCAGCACCCCGTCGACCATGGTCAGGCCGCGCTCGACCTCCCCGCCGAAGTCCGCGTGACCGGGCGTGTCGACGATGTTGA
Source organism: Solirubrobacteraceae bacterium (assembly GCA_035563395.1). Taxonomy (GTDB): domain Bacteria; phylum Actinomycetota; class Thermoleophilia; order Solirubrobacterales; family Solirubrobacteraceae; genus DASQMT01. The sequence goes on along the minus strand of DATMVH010000743.1, from coordinate 903 downwards.
GCTTCACGCCTCCGTAGTCCACCGCGGTGTTCTTGGCGAGGATCGTGATGCCCTTCTCGCGCTCGAGGTCCATCGAGTCCAGCACGCGCTCGTTGACGTCCTGATTGGCGCGGAAGGCACCGGACTGCCACAGCATCGCGTCGACGAGCGTGGTCTTGCCGTGGTCGACGTGCGCGACGATCGCGACGTTGCGGAGGTCCTCGCGGGCGGCGGGCATCGCCCTGAGGATAGGATCGCGCGTCCGGATGTCGGACGGGCCAGGGATCGGGCTGCTCGAGCGGGAGAAGGAGATCGCCGCGATCGCGCGCCTGATCGCGGCCGCGGAGACGGGCGGGGGCGGCGCCCTGCGGCTCGAGGGACCGCCCGGGATCGGCAAGTCCCGCCTGCTGGCGGCCGCGCGCGGCGCGGCCGAGCACGCCGGCCTCGAGGTGCTCTCCGCGCGCGCGTCGGAGCTGGAGTCGGACTTCGGCTACGGGATCGTCCGGCAGTTGTTCGAGGCGCGGCTCGCCCGCGCCGGCGCGGCGGAGCGCGCCGCGCTGCTGCGCGGGGCGGCGGCGCTCGCCGAGCCCGTCTTCATCCCGGCGCAGGCGGGCGACGACGGCGCGGAGGTCTCGACTCCCGCCGTCCTGCACGGGCTGTACTGGCTGTGCGTCGGGCTCGCCGAGCGGCGCCCGCTCCTGCTCTGCATCGACGACCTGCACTGGGCGGACCGGCCCTCGCTGCGCTGGCTCGCGTACCTGCTGCAGCGGCTGGAGGGGCTGCGCGTGGCGGTGCTCGCCGGCGTGCGGCCGGCCGAGAGCCGGCACGCCGCCGATCTGCTCGCCGCCGTCGCGGGGCATCCGCTCGTCGGCACGCTCGCCCCGCGCCCGCTGTCCGAGGACGCCGTCGCGCGCCTGATCGCCG
>DATMVH010000742.1:0-3100 GCA_035563395.1 Solirubrobacteraceae bacterium | reverse complement strand
CTGACGTCGAGCCCCCCTCCGCGCACGGGACGCGCGCTGAGTGCGCGCGTCCCGCTAGCGGGGATGAGGGAAGGTGCACGGCGTTGGGGCCGTGCTGGTCGAGCCCCGCGGGGCTCGCGGCCACGACGACGGGGGTAGGCGTCGTCGTGGCCGCCAACCTCGCGGGCGCATCGAAGTAGTCGCGGGCGTGGTCCGCGGCGTCCTGCGCGCGCAAAGCGGCGGACGCGTAGAAGTCGTCGTCGCGCACATCGAGGTCCTCGCGGGAGAGGGCGGCGTCAGGCACGACGGTGCTCAGGTCGACGTCGGCAGTCGTCACGCCGCGGCCCCCGTCTGCTCGTCGACGGCGATGAGGCGATGGCCCTTGATTGACCGCGACGTGTGCTGCACAGCCTGCACCGGGAGGCGCCGGCCATGCTCGACCGTAACGAGGTACGCGTAGCGCGAGTCGATGTCGATGACTTCGCGGTGCTGCCGACGCGTCGGTTCTGTGCGATCGCAGCGGTGATTGGAAGCCCAGACTTGGCCGATCTTGATAACCGGATGTTCGTACGCGCTCACACCGCCGCTCCCGTCTTCTCCTCGGCGGCGGCAGTGTCACGACGGACCCGCTCCCGGACGATGATCCACAGGCTGCGGAGGAACACTCGGGCGGTCATGCGCGCTCCTCGGTGTCCGTGGACAGGGGCCGACCCCGGCACGGATACGCGGCTTCCACGGTCGCGGCTGGCCGCCCGTCAAGCATCGTCGCGCACCCTCGCCGCAGCCAAAAGCGCAACAACTACCGCTACGAGGACGGCGGCCGTCGCGACGCGCCGCCAACCGCCATCGATGTATAGCGCCGCGCCAGCCCATAGGTTGACGAGCGTCACGCTTGCCAGTACGAACACGTCCCTCATCACTCAGTCACCCATGTCCGTGGCGGGCAAAGGCCGGCTCCCCGGGATTCCCTGGTCCGGTATCGGGGCGGTCTGCGCCTTCACATAGAGAATCGGCGTACAGTCACAGTCACCGAAGGGGCAATCGCCCTCCCCAGGAGCCGCGTCCTTCTCCCACTCGAACCAATCGCCCTCGTGGGCGCAGACGACGATCCGCGGCGGCGGGTACTCGGAGTTGATCGGGCTCACGCCTTCTCCTCGGTGTCCGTGGCGGACAGGGCGGCGACGTCGCGTGGATCGAACTGCCGACCGATCAAACGGCACCAAACGAAATAGGCGTTGACGACACCCGCTACGGTGGGCGGGCTGTCAGCCACACTCCAGCCGCCGACCTCGATCTCGGCGCGAGCGATCGTCTGCACGGCGACATGATCACTCAGCGGCGTCACCTTCCCCTTCCCGTCGCTGACGAGGACGCACGCGGGGAGGGCGGAGAGGATGGCGCGCACAGACGCGCGGAACTGATCCGCCGCGCCCGGTTGCCGCTCACTCCACGACTCCCACGACTCTCGCATCCCAGGCGGGTAGGCGCGTTCATACGCCACCCGCGCCATCGCCTCCACGACCGCATCCGGCAGCCCGTCACTCATCGCGGTGCTCCTCGGCGTCCGTGGCGGACAGGGCGGCGCGGAGTTGATCGACCTCGGCACGAGCCGCGTTGCACTCGCCGAGCGCTGCCATCAGCAGATTCGTGCCTCTGTCGACCTCATCGTTTGCCTCACGCAACTGAGACTGCAAGCGCTCATGATCCTCGCGCCACAACCGATGGACCTGAGTCAGCGTTTCGTCTGCTGGAAGCGGCGTCACCTTCCCCTTCCCGTTGCTGCGGTAGAGGCCGGCGGGGAGGGCGGCGAGGGCCACGGTCGCATAGCGCACCCACAGGTCGAACGGCGGCGGCGGACTTGCCTGTCCACCAAGCGGCATCTCGCGCCGGAGGAAGTCGTCCTCGAGCGCCCGCGCCATCGCCTCCACGACCTCATCCGGCAGCGCGTCACTCACGGCGCTCATCGGCAGAACCTCCCGCTCGACGTCACAACCGGAGTCCGCCCCGGCGTGACCAAACCAGTCACCGTCTCGCCCTCCGGACGGTCGATCCACGTCACGCGACGCGACCACTGCACCGCCCCGTTCCCCGCCGGCTGATCCGGCCGCGGCGTGATCACCGGCGTCGTCCCCGGACGCGCGCAGCGCCGAGCGACGAGCCGGTCGATCCGGCGGTTATCCGCCGGCGGCAGCCGCATGCCGCGCTGCCCGAGCACGGGCAGTCCGCGGAGGTGCGGGTCCTGCGCTCCCCGCCACAACGGCCGCGGGTTCAACGCGAGCAGCGACGGCCGCGGCGACAACGGGCCGAGCAGCGGCGGGCACGCCCCGCCCGCACCCACCTGCGTGATGTACAGCCGCTCCTGCGCGCTCGGGCGGACATGCGACCACGTGACGTACGGCAGGCAGCGAACGGGCGTGTGGACGCTCCCGTCGCCGTTGAAGATCATCGGCCACGTCGCGCGCTCCCGCACCCCGTCATCGCGGTTGCGCACCGCCGTCACCGTCACGTACACAAGCCCATCCGGCGCGACCGCGAGGCCCGGCCGCCGGATCTTCGTGGTGATGACGAAGTACGCCGGGCTCCCATCCACGTTGTGCGCCAACCGGCACGCGTGCGTGCGGATCATCTGCCGCAGCCCCGGGCCCCCGTAGCCCTCGCACTCCGGCGCCGACGACTGCGCGCCCGCGGCCGGGGTGAAAGTGAGTGCGGCCAGGGCGGCTACGGCGGCGGTCGCCTTCGGGGGCGGGATGAGCTTGCCGGGCTTCACGCGCCGCATACCTCCGCCGCGCGCTTCACCACAGGCTTCGGAAGGTCGACCGCGACCGTGGGCAGCATGCGGTCGAGGAGATCGAACGCCGCGGCGGCGTGCCGATCCGCGATCGGCTGCAGGCGCTCCGTGCAGTGCGCCTTGACCGCGTCATAGACCCGGAGGCGAAGGTCGGCGAACGACGGGGCGACGGCGGCGGCGTCGGCGTAGGCGGCGTAGGCGTCGTAGGCAGCGGCGTAGTAGGCGGCGTCGGCGTAGGCGTCGGCGGCGTCGGCGGCGTAGGCGGCGTAGGCGGCGGCGTCGGCGTAGGCGGCGGCGTCGGCGGCGGCGGCGTCGGCGTAGGCGTCGGCGGCG
>DATMVH010000741.1:0-5434 GCA_035563395.1 Solirubrobacteraceae bacterium | reverse complement strand
GCTCGCCGCCGCCGCGCGCGCCGACCTGGTGCTCGGCTCGCGCTACGTCTCCGGCGGCGGCGTGGCGCACTGGCGCCCGTGGCGGCGGGCGGTCTCGCGCGCGGCCTGCGCGTACGCCCGCGCCGTCCTGCGCGTGCCCGTGCGCGACCTCACCGGAGGCTTCAAGTGCTGGCGGGCGGACGCGCTGCGCACGATCGGCTTCGCCGGCGCCGGCTCGCAGGGCTACGCGTTCCAGGTCGAGCTGACCTACCGCGCGCTGCGCGGCGGCCTGCGCGTCGCGGAGATCCCGATCGTGTTCTCCGAGCGCCGCGAGGGCCGCTCGAAGCTGAGCGGCCGGATCGCGCTGGAGGCCGTCTGGCGCGTCCCGGCGCTGCGCCTGCGCCGGCCACGGGCTCGGTCAGGATCGTCGCACTATACTTTTTGAAGTACGTGAGAGCGGGAAGGAGCCACTGCATGGCCGGCACGATCAACGACGTCACCGACACGAACTTCCAGGCCGAGGTCCTCGAGGCCGATCAGCCCGTGCTCGTCGACTTCTGGGCGCCGTGGTGCGGTCCCTGCCGCGTCGTCGCGCCGATCCTCGAGGAGATCGCCGGCGAGCGCCCCGACCTCAAGATCGTCAAGCTGAACACGGACGAGAACATCCAGACCGCGTCGGAGTACCAGATCCTCGCCATCCCGACGCTGCTCGTGTTCCGCAACGGCCAGGTCGCGAAGCGCATCCAGGGCGCGATGCCGAAGAAGCGCCTCGAGGCCGAGATCGAGCCCGCGCTCGCGTAGCTGCCCGCGGGCCGCTCAGCGCGGGCGGACGGCGACGATGAGCGGGCGGCCCTCGATGGTCGCCGCCTCGCCGTCGCGGGCGTCGTAGGAGACCGAGACGGCGAGCGTCTCGCCGCGCACGTGCTCCTCGTGGGCGTGCGCCGCGCGGAGCAGCTCCTCGTCCCCGCCCAGGGCGAGGTCGATCCGGTCCTCCACGCGCAGGCCCGCGCTCTTGCGCGCGTTCTGCACGGCGTGCACGATCTCGCGCGCGAGCATCTCCGTCCGCAGCTCGTCGTCGAGCTCGAGCTCGAGCGCCACGGCGTGCGAGCCCTCCCGCTCGAGCTGGTAGCCCTCGAGCGGGCGCATGACGAGCGTCACGTCGTCCGGCCCGAGGTCGTGGTCGTGGCCGTCGACGTTGATGCCGACGCGCCCGCCGTCGCGCAGCGCCGCGGCGACGTGCGCCGGGTCGAGCGCGTCGATCGCCGCGGCCACCTGCGGCATCAGCCGGCCGAAGCGCGGCCCGAGCGCGCGGTAGTTCGGCTTCACGGCGTAGGAGCCGAGCTCGTCGGCCTCGGCTACGAACCGCAGCTCCTTGACGTTGAGCTCCTCGAGCACGACGTCGGCGAGCCGCTCGATCGCGCCCCGCTCCTCGCCGGCCGCCACGACGACGGCCGCCCGCAGCGGCTGGCGGACCTTCAGCTTGCCGTGCCCGCGCGCCGCGAGACCGAGCTTCACGGTCTCGCGCGCCACGGTCATCGCGCGCTCGAGCGTCTCGTCGCGCTCGCCGGCCTCCGGGAAGTCGCACAGGTGCACGCTCGGCTCCGAGCCGTCGAGGTTCTCGTAGATGGCGTCGGCGAGGAACGGGCAGAACGGCGCGAGCAGCTGGGCCACCCCGACCAGGCAGGCGTGGAGCGTCCCGAAGGCCGCCGGGTCGCCGTCCCAGAAGCGGCGGCGCGAGCGCCGCACGTACCAGTTCGAGAGGTCGTCGACGAAGGCGGCGACGGCCTGCCCCGCGCGCGTGGCGTCGAAGGCCTCCATCCGGTCGCGCACCTCGGCGACCGTCGCATGAAGGCGCGAGAGCGCCCAGCGGTCGAGGTCGGTCGCCGGCCCGCCGCGCTCGCGGACGTCGTTGACGTTCGCGTAGAGCACGTAGAAGCCGTACGTGTTCCACAGCTGCAGGAGGAACTGGCGCACGGACTCGCCGACCGTGTCCGTCGAGAACAGGTAGCCGTCCCACGGCTGCTTCGACGTCAGGTAGTACCAGCGGAACGCGTCGGCGCCGTGGCGGTCGATCACCTCCCACGGCACGACGATGTTTCCGAGCGACTTGGACATCTTCTTGCCCTGCGGGTCGGCGATGTGCCCGAGGACCAGCACGGTGCGGTAGGGCGCCGCGTCGAACAGGAGCGTCGAGACGGCGATCAGGGAGTAGAACCAGCCGCGCGTCTGGTCGATCGCCTCGCAGATGTAGTCGGCGGGGAACGAGCGGTCGAAGTGGTCCTGGTGCTCGAACGGCGCGTGGAACTGGGCGAACGGCATCGCGCCGGAGTCGAACCAGACGTCGATGACCTCGGGGACCCGGTGCATCTCCGCGTCGCACTCGCGGCACGGCCACGTGTGCTCGTCGACGAACGGGCGGTGGGGGTCCGGGAGCTCCCGGCCCGAGCGCGCCTCGACCTCCGCGAAGGACCCGAGGCACTCGGCGTGTCCGTTCTCGCAGCGCCACACGGGCAGCGGCGTGCCCCAGTAGCGCTCGCGCGAGATGGCCCAGTCGACGTTGTTCTCCAGCCAGCGCCCGAAGCGCCCGTGCTTGATGTGCTCGGGGTGCCAGTCGACGGTCTCGTTGGCGGCGAGCAGCCGGTCGCGCACGGCCGAGGTGCGGATGTACCACGACGGCTTGGCGTAGTAGAGCAGCGGCGTGCCGCAGCGCCAGCAGTGCGGATAGGCGTGCAGGTAGCGCTCCTCCCGGTGCAGCCGGCCGCGGGCGCGCAGGTCCTCCACCAGGTCCGGGTCGGCGTCCTTGACCCAGCGCCCCTCGTACGGCCCGATCCGCTCGTCGTAGGTACCGTCGCGGCGGACGGGGTTGACCACCGCGAGGCCCTGCTCCTGCCCGAGCCGGAAGTCGTCCTCGCCGAAGGCGATCGCGGTGTGGACGATGCCCGTGCCGTCCTCCGCGGAGACGAAGTCGGCGGGAAGCACGGTGTGGCCCTTCTCGCCCCAGGCCTCGCCGGGGATGAAGGAGAAGGGCGGCTCGTAGCGCGCGCCCACCATGTCGCGGCCCGCGAACCGGTCGGCCACCTCGGCGCCCGAGCCGAGCACCCGCTCGACCAGCGCCTCCGCAAGCACCTCGCCCGTGGTGGCGCGGACGTACGTCAGGTCCGGGTCCACGGCGACGGCGGCGTTGGAGACGAGCGTCCACGGCGTCGTCGTCCAGATGAGCAGCGCGTCGCCCTCCCGCAGCGCGCCCGCCGGCTCGACGACCGGGAAGCGCACGTACACGGACGGGTCCTCGACGTCCTCGTAGCCCTGCGCGACCTCGTGCGAGGACAGCGCGGTGCCGCAGCGGGCGCAGTAGGGCACCACCTTGTGACCCTCGAACAGCAGGTCCTTGTCCCACATCGACTTCAGCGCCCACCAGACCGACTCGATGTAGGACGGGTCGAGCGTCCGGTAGGGGTGGTCGAGGTCGACCCAGTAGCCGATGCGCTCCGTCAGAGCCGTCCAGTCCTCGAGGAACTCGAACACGGACTCGCGGCACTGCTGGTTGAACGCCGCGATGCCGTAGCGCTCGATGTCCTCCTTGGAGCGGAACCCGAGCCTCTGCTCGACGGCGATCTCCACCGGAAGCCCGTGGCAGTCCCAGCCGCCCTTGCGCTCGACGTAATGCCCGGTCATCGTCTTGTAGCGGGGGAACACGTCCTTGAAGACGCGGGCGAGGACGTGGTGGGAGCCCGGCCGGCCGTTCGCGGTCGGCGGGCCCTCGTAGAAGACCCACGGCGGCGCGCCCTCGCGGCGGCGCATCGACTCGCGAAAGACGTCTCGCTCGCGCCAGCGCTGGAGGACCTGCTCCTCGAGCGCGGGGAACGAGACGACGGCGGGCAGCGGCTCGTGGACGGGGCTCATGGCGCGGCGGGGATGATAGGTGGGGGCGCCGGCGACCTCGTCCGGCGCGGTGCCGGGCCCGCGGCGGCCGGCGACTACCGTTGCACCGATGGGCCGCGCGCTTCTCGCGGTCGGCGCGCTGCTCGCGCTGGCCTTCATCGGCTTCGGGCTCGTCATCTACCTCTCGCGTGACGAGGACCTCGTCGCCGTCGACAACCTGCTCTCCGAGCGGCTGACCCGCGCCTTCCAGCTCGCGGAGGGCCGCGGCGCGGACGTCGACCTCGCGCGCGAGACCGACTTCCCCTGGGATCGCGTCCTGATCGTGCAGCCGGGCACGCCGGAGCCGCGGATCACGCGCGCGCTCGGCAGCCGCTTCCACGGGATGGAGTCGTTCGACGCCGGCGAGCTGCTCGTGTTCGCGCGCGGCTCGCGGATGGTCCGCTACGCCGACTACCGCGGGCGCGGCGTCTTCGCCCGCATCGAGCGGCCCGTCGCGGAGCTCTCTCGCGCGGAGGCGGTTTTCCGCGTGCGCGATCTGGTGATCTTTCCTCGCAGATGAGCCGCCTCGCGGACCTCGACCTGTCGCTCGACCTGTCCAAGAAGGACGAGGCCCGGCGGCTCGAGGCCGCCCAGGAGCGGCTGCTCGAGCTGCGGCTGACGATGGGCGGCCTGATCGGCGAGGGAAGGCTCGGCCCACCGCTGTGCGTGGTGTTCGAAGGCGGCGACGCGTCGGGCAAGGGCGGCGCCATCAAGCGGCTCGTCGACCGGCTCGATCCCCGGCACGTCCGCGTGGCCTCGATCGCGGCGCCGACCTACGACGAGAAGCGCCACCACTACCTGTGGCGCTTCTGGCCGCTGCTGCCGGGCTGGGGCGGCATGGCCGTGCTCGACCGCTCGTGGTACGGCCGCGTGCTCGTGGAGCGCGTCGAGGGCTTCGCCACCGAGGCGGAGTGGCGCCGCGCGTACGGCGAGATCAACGACTTCGAGCGCAGCCTCGCGCTCGAGGGGATGATCCTCGTCAAGTTCTGGCTCGAGGTGTCGCCCGACGAGCAGCTCAGGCGCTTCGAGGCGCGCGCGAAGAGCCCGCTCAAGCAGTGGAAGCTCACCGAGGAGGATTGGCGCAACCGCGAGAAGCGGCCCGCCTACGACGCGGCCGTGGAGGAGATGGTCGAGCGCACGGACACGGAGTGGGCGCCGTGGCACCTCGTGGAGGCCAACTCGAAGCGGTACGCGCGCGTGAAGGTGGTCGAGACCGTGGTGGCGCGGGTCGAGGCGGCGCTGGCGGCGCGCCGGGACTGAGGCTTCCGGCGGGCGATCAGCGGTTGCGGCGGCGCGCCGCCTTCTGCGCCTTGCCCTTCGCCCGGGCGCGCGCCTTCGTGTGCCTGGCGTGGCGGTGCGGCCCTTCCTCCCGCAGGGTCGTCTCCGCCCTCGCCTCGGCGGGGAGGTGCCTGCGGGCGTCGCGGAAGATGACGCGGCCGATGACGACGAACGTGATCAGGAGCCCGCCGGCGATCACGAGCAGGGTCGTCCGATCCACGTCGTCGCCGCTGTCGTTCGAGTCCTGCTGCACGAC
>DATMVH010000740.1:0-2554 GCA_035563395.1 Solirubrobacteraceae bacterium | reverse complement strand
GCGGCCGGCGCGGCCGGCGCGGCCTGCGGCACGTCGGCGGACTCGACGTCCGCCAGCTCGTCCGTGGCGTCCGCCACGGCGGCGTCCTGGCCGGGGCCGCCGTTGATCCGCTCGGCGGAGTCGTTGCGCGTGCTCGTCGTGTCGTTGCCGTCGCCGCCCTCGATGTCCACCTTGATGAGCGCGCCGAGGCCCGGGCCGACCTCCACGCTGTCGTCGCCCGCGAGGCCGTTGATGTCGAGCGTCTCGGAGGAGCCGATGTCGAGGAAGAACAGGCCGAGGTTGGTCCGCACGGCGGAGACGCGGCCGTTGTTGGCGGTGACGACGAACCGGTCGCCGGCCGGCGCGCCGTTGTCCTGCGCGACGTCCGTCCCGGCGCCGCCCTCGAAGCGGTCGGAGCCGTCGCCGTTGTTCCAGATCAGCAGGTCGTCGCCGTCGTCGCCGTTCATGGCGTCGTTGCCGCGCGCGCCGTTGACCTTGTCGTCGCCCGCGCCGCCGTTGAGCGTGTCGTTGCCGTCGGTGCCGGTGATGTCGTCGTTGCCGTCGCCGCCGTTGATCGTGCTGACGATGAGCGGGGCGAGGCCGAGGTCGGCGGTGAACGTGTCGTTGCCGCCGTTCATGTTGTTGACGAGCCTCTCGGCGTTCGACGTGGTGAGCACGAACGGCGCGGGGGAGACCCGCTCGAAGCGCACGCCGCCGCCCGGGAGCGGGGACGCCTTGAAGTTCTCGTCGTTGTTGCCGCCGTTGTTCTCGATCGTGTCCGAGCCGAGGCCGCCGTCCATCGCGTCGGAGCCCTCGCCGGGGTTCCAGACGAGCGTGTCGTCGCCTCCCTGGCCGTCCATCGCGTCGTCCTGCGTGCCGCCGATGACGCGGTCGGCGCGCTGCGTGCCGATCAGCGTGTCGACGCCCGCGCCGGCGCGGATCGTGGTGCTCGCGAGCTGCGGGAACGCCGCGGCGCCGATCCCGGAGAGATCGACCTTGTTGGCGGTCGCGCCGCCGGCCTGCTCCGTGACCGTGATCGCCTTGACCTGCGCGGCCGCGGCGCCGGGGATCGCCGCGCCGTTGAGCGCGACGGCGCCGCCCGCCTCCGTCAGCGTCACCTCGTCCGTGTCGGAGTAGGTGACGGCGACCGTGCCGGTCGCGGCGTCGAACGTGCCGCTGGGCGCCGCGCTCGCGGGCGCGGCGACCGCGAGCGTCGCGCACCCCGCGAGCAGGGCGACGCGCGCCCTGCGGGAGGGCTTCTGCATGGGAGGGGCTCCTTTCGAGGTTCCGGCTGCTGTCCCCTAAGGACGCCCGACCCGGGGGCGTATTCCCCGCTCGCCAGGCGGTTTGCCCGGCGGTCGGCGACGGGAAGCCCTCCTGGAGATGCCCGAGGCGAGCACGCCCACGCCGGCGGGTCCGCCGCCGGTCCGGCCGCAGGGCGAGGCGCCGTCGCCCGCGATCAACGGCCGGCCGCTCACGCGGCTGTGGCTGGCGGGCGACGACGCGGTGCCGCACGGCATCGCCGTCGCGTCGGCGATCGCGCTGCGGCTCTTCGTCCTCGCGGGGGCGCTGTACGCGCTCGGCATCGTCGCCGGCAAGCTCCTGCTCGCGGTGCTGCCCGTGGTCGTCGGGGTCCTGCTCGCCACGCTCCTGACGCCCCTCGCCGGCCGGCTGCGGCGCGCCGGGGCGCGGCCGACGGCCGCGGCGGCCATCGCGGTCGCGGCCGCGAGCCTCGTGCTGCTCGGCCTGCTCGGCCTCGTGATCCCCGCGGTGGTGAGCCAGCTGGCGGAGCTCGGCAGCAACCTGGAGGCGGGCACGCGGAAGGTCGCCCGCATCCTCGAGCCGCTGGGCGTCACCGCCGGCGAGGTCGACCGCGCGATCGACCGCGCGATCCAGGACCTGGAGAGCAGCCAGGGCCGCATCGTCGGCGGCGTGGTGACCGGCGCGGTGCTCGTCACGCAGTGGGCGGCCGCGGCGCTCCTGACCCTCGTCCTGACCTTCTTCTTCGTCAAGGACGGCGCCCGGCTGTGGGACTGGGTCGTCTGCTTCTTCAGCGACGACAAGCGGCCGTTCGTGTCCGAAGTCGGCCACCGGGCCTGGGACGTGCTCAGCGCCTACGTCCGCGGCGTGGTCATCGTGGCGGTCGTCGACGCCCTCCTCATCGGGATCGCGCTGGTCGTCCTCGGCGTGCCGCTCGCCGTGCCGCTGATCGTCCTCACCTTCCTCGCCGCGTTCTTCCCGATCGTCGGCGCCGTGCTGGCGGGCGCGGCGGCGGTGCTGGTGGCCCTCGTGGTGAACGGCTTCGTGACCGCTCTCGTGCTCACCGCGGTCATCGTCGGCATCCAGCAGCTCGAGGGCAACGTGCTCTACCCGGTCGTCGTCGGCCGCCGGCTGAGCCTCCATCCGGTCGCCATCCTGCTCGCCCTCACGGCGGGCGGCATCCTCGGCGGCGTGGCGGGCGCGTTCCTCGCGGTGCCCGTCGCCGCGGTGGGCGCCGCGGTGCTCGAGTTCTCGCGCGAGCACCAGCGGCGCTCGACGACCGTGGTGCTGCCCGACCGCGTGCCGTGATCAGCGG
>DATMVH010000739.1:0-2209 GCA_035563395.1 Solirubrobacteraceae bacterium | reverse complement strand
GCTCGCCGCGCGCCACGACGTGCTGGCCGTCGAGATCGCCGACCCCCGCGAGGCCGAGCTGCCCGACGCCGGTCACCTCGTCGTCGAGGACCCGGAGACCGGCCGGCGCGTGGAGGCCGACACGGCCAGCGCGGAGCTGCGCCGGCGGTTCGCCGCGGGCGAGCTCGCCCGCCGCGACGCCGTCGCCGCCCATCTGCGGCGTGCGCGCGCCCGTCACGTCGTCGTCTCGACGGAGGGCGACTGGCTGCGCGCGCTGGGACGGAGCCTGCGATGAGCTTCCAAGCGCCCCTCTTCCTCGCCGGCCTCGCGGTCGTCCCGCTGGCGCTCGCCGCGCTGGCGCTCGCGCGCCGCCGGCCGGCGCGCTACGTCGTCCGCTTCCCCGCGACGGCGACGCTGGCCGCCGTCGTGCCGCGAAGCGCGCGCTGGCGCCGGCTCGTGCCGCCGACGCTGCTCTCGCTCGCGCTCGCGGGGCTCGTGCTGGCGCTCGCGCGACCCGAGGCGACCGTCGCGGTGCCGGTGGAGCGCGCCTCGGTCGTCCTCGTCACGGACACGTCCGGCTCGATGGAGGCCACGGACGTCGCCCCCTCCCGCCTCGCCGCCGCGAAGGCCGCCGCCGAGCGGTTCCTCGACCGGGTGCCGGACGAGCTGCAGGTGGGCCTCGTCGGCTACGCCGACGGCGCGCATACCGTGCTGCAGCCGACGCAGGATCGCGCCGGCGTTCGCGCGGCGCTCGACGGGCTGCTGGCCACCGGCGGCACGGCCACGGGCGAGGCGCTCGCGAGCGCACTGCGGGCGCTCGGCGACCGCAAGGCCGGGAGCCCGCCGGCCGCCGTCGTGCTGCTCTCGGACGGCGCGACCACCGTCGGCCGCGATCCGCTCGCCGTCGCGCAGGAGGCGCGGACGGCGCGCGTGCCGGTCTACACCGTGGCGCTGGGCACCGCCGAGGGGACGGTGCAGACGCCCGACGGCCAGGTCCTGCGGGTGCCGCCGGACACGGAGGCGCTGCGGCGGATCGCCGAGCTCTCGGGCGGCCGCGCGTTCGCCGCCGAGGACGCGGACGCGCTCGACGCCGTCTACGAGAACCTCGGCTCGCAGATCGGCACCCGCGAGGAGAGGCGCGAGATCAGCGCCGGCTTCGCCGCCGCCGGGCTCCTGCTGCTCGCGGGCGCCGTCGCCACGTCGCTGCGCTGGCGCGGCCGGCTGCCGTGACGGCGCGCCGAGCACCGTGCCCGTGGCGGTCGCCGCCACGGGCACGGCCGCGTGTCAGGCGGCTTCGCGCTCGAACCAGCCGAGCGGCGACTGCGGGCTCTCCGTCGCCGCGCCGCGCTCCCCCACCGGCGCCGCCCAGCGGACTGCGTTGGCGAGGACGCGCTGGACGTCCGGGTGGTGGTAGACGGGGTACTCCTGGTCGCCGGGGCTGAAGTAGAAGATCCGCCCGCGCCCGCGGAAGAACGAGCAGCCGCCGCGGAACACCTCGCCGCCGGCGAAGGAGGAGACGAACACGAGCTCGTCCGGCGCCGGGATGTCGAAGTGCTCGCCGTACATCTCCTGCGCGTCGATCACGATCGGCTGGGGGACGCCGGCGGCGATCGGATGCGCCGGGTCGACGGTCCACACGAGCTCGCGCTCGCCCTCGTTGCGCCAGCGAAGGTTGCACGACGTGCCCAGCAGGCGGCGGAAGATCTTCGAGAGGTGGCCGCTGTGGAGGACGAGCAGGCCCATGCCGCCGAGCACGGCCGCGTGGAGGCGCTCGACCACGGCGTCGTCGACCTCCTCGTGGGCGGCATGGCCCCACCACGTGAGCACGTCGGTTCCGGCGAGGACGTCGCCGGTGAGCCCGTGCTCGGGCTCCTGCAGCGTCGCGGTCCGCACCTGTGCCGCGTCGCCCAGCAGCCGCCCGAGCCCGGCGGCGATCGTGGCGTGCATGCCTTCGGGGTACAGCGCGCGGACCGGCTCGTCCCTGCGCTCGTGGACGTTCTCGCCCCAGACCGTGACGCGCACGGGGCGCTGCGCTTCGCGTTCGCTCATCGCCTTCCATCCGTAGCAGGCGCCGCCGCGCGCAGGCGGATCAGCGTGACGGGACGCGCCGCCCCGGCCCGCAGCCGCTTCGCCCACGTCGAGCCCGCGGCGGCCACCTCGGCGGTGGTCGCCGGCCGCGACTCCTCCAGCGCGAGGCCGTGGCGGGCGTAGGCCCGCGCGAGGACGCCGG
>DATMVH010000738.1:0-3951 GCA_035563395.1 Solirubrobacteraceae bacterium | reverse complement strand
GCCCGTCGCGCTCGCGCGCGTCAGGCGGCCGCCGGCGCCGTCCGCGCGAGCCAGGCGCCGGGATCTGTGAGCTCGCCCACAGTGGGCATCCGCGACGGGAGCTCCCAGACGCGGTTGAGCGCCGCGATGCCGCCGCGCTCGACGACCTCGTCGCAGAAGCGCTTGCCCTGCTCGTACTGCCGCAGCTTCATGTCCATCCCGATCAGGCGCTCCAGCAGCCGCAGCAGGCCGGTGCGGTCGTGCCGGCGGCGCTCGAGCGCGGTCCGCAGGCGCGGCAGATCGGGGATGAGCTCCGCTCCGACCGCGTCCATCACGTGCTCCGCGTAGCCCTCGAGGACGGCCATGAAGGCCTGCACGCGGTCGAGGATGCCGCGGCGCTCCGGCCCCACGACGAGCGCGGCGACGCCGCCCTCGCGCACCGCGTCCACCAGGCCGCGCAGGTCGGCGAGGCCGCCCAGGCTGCCGAACAGCCGCCCCGGGTCGACGTCGAGCGCCGCGGTGAGCTCGCGCACGAGGCCGGCGAGGTGCGCGCGCAGCCACGGCACGCCGCCGAACTGGAGCGCGTGGGTGGTCTCGTGGAGGGCCACCCAGCGCAGCAGCTCGTCCGGCGCCGCCTCGAGGGACTGGGCCGCATGGCCGAGGTTCGGCGCGACGAAGAGCAGCCGCGCCGGCGCCTCGGGGTCGAGCACCGGGAACTCGTACTGGCCGAGCACGCGGCCGGCGAGGAAGCCGGACACCGCGCCCGCCTCCATGCCGAGCACCGCGCCGGCGGCCGCGCCGACGGGTCCGGCGAGCGTCCCCATCCGGCTCGTCACCTTCTCCGCAGCGGGATCGAGCACGCCCTTGAGGCTGCCGAGGTTCGCGCGGATCCAGGTCGGACGGTCCACGGCCTCGGGTGGAGGCAGCGGCGCGAGGGGCTGCAGGCCGGTGTAGGCGAGGACGAGGCGCTCGCTCTCCTCCGCGGGCCCGGCGAGGGCCTCGAACGGCTTCGGGTCCCCAGCCGGCTGCAACGCCGCCACGCCTTCCGCCACCTTGCCCGCCAGCCGCCAGTCGACCATGCCCTCAGCATGGCAGGCGGCGCGCGGCGGCCGGCCGCGCCCTCACATCGTCGGCACGCGCGCGAGCGCGCGGAGGCTCTCCGGCGTCCGCGCCGCGACCACGGGCGAGTGCGGCGCGAGATCGAGCGGCGCGCCCAGCGGATCCTCGAACGCGATGAAGGCCACGTGCCCGCCCGCCTCGCGGACGATGAGCTGCGCCGCGGCGGCGTCGACCGCGCGGCAGCCGCGGAGCGTGACCATGCCGTCGAACCGCACGGCGGCGACCTGGCAGAGCGATACCGCGATCGTCCCGATCGCGCGGACGCGGTACGCGACCTCCGCGAGCGCGTCCGCCGACGCGCGGACCCAGCGCGGATCGGCCGACTCGAAGCCGATGATCTCGAGCTTCTCACCCACCTTGCGCTCGGCGACCTCCGGGTCGACCGGCACGCCGTTGAGGGTCGCGCCCTCGCCCCGGCGCGCCACCCACTCCTCCTCGGGCCCGAAGTCGCGCACGTACCCGAAGACGACGTCGGCCATCGTCGGGCCTTCCGCGACCGCGAGGGAGAGCGCGTGGTTCGGCAGGCCGCGCTTCGCGTTCTTCGAGCCGTCGATGGGATCGATCACGACGAGTGGGCCGTCCGCGCCGAAGTCCACCGTCCCGCGCTCCTCGCTCAGCGCCGCGAAGCGCGCCCCCTCCGCGTGGAGGCGCTCGAGCTGCCGGAACACGGCCGCTTCCGCGGCGGCGTCGATCTCCAGCGTGCGGTCCCCGCCCTTGCCCCTGGTGCCGGTCTCGCGCGCGCGCTCCACCGTCGTCGGTGCGGCCGCGAGGATCGCTCGCAGCTCGTCCGCCGCGGCCCTCGCGGCACCCAGCCAGTCGGGTCCGGCCGCGGTCATCGGCCGTATCCTACGAAGGTGCCCGTGACGGACCTGACCCCTGCCCAGCTCGCGGCGGTCACCCATCCCGGCGGGCCGCTCCTCGTCGTCGGCGGCGCCGGGACCGGCAAGACGCACGTGCTGGTCGAGCGCTTCGTGTGGCTGGCGGCGGACGGCGTGCCGGCGGAGTCCGTGCTCGCCCTCACGTTCTCCGCGCCGGCGGCGGACGAGCTGCGCCGCCGCGTCGAGGCGCGCGTTCCGCCGCCCTACGAGGAGCTCGCGGTCACGACGTTCCACGGCTTCTGCGCGCAGCTGCTGCGGGAGGAGGCGGTCGAGGCCGGCGTGGACCCGTTCGCGGCGCCCGTCTCCGCGGCCGACCGCCTGGCGATGCTGCAGGAGCGCATCGACGAGCTGCCGCTGAAGTCGCACGACATCCGCGGCAATCCCAGCGCGCTGCTGGGGTCGATCGTCCAGCGCATCGACCGCTTGAAGGACGAGCTCGTGACGGCCGGCGACTACGCCGCGTGGGCGGCCACGCTGCCCGCCGAGGGGGAGAGCGACCGCGCGCGCGCCGCGCGCGAGCGCGAGTTCGCCGCCATCTACGCCGCGCACGAGCGGATGCTGGCCGAGGCGGGCGTGCTCGACTTCGGCGATCTCGTGCTGCACGCCTTCCGGCTGCTCCGCGAGCGGCCGCACGTCCGCGCCCGGCTGGGCGCGCGCTACGAGCACGTGCTCGTGGACGAGCTGCAGGACGTCAACTTCGCCCACACGCTCCTGCTCCGCCTCCTCGGCGGCGACCGCGCCAACGTCGCCGCCGTCGCCGACGACGACCAGGCGGTCTGGCGCTTCCGCGGCGCGGCGACGAAGAACGTCGCCGACTTCCGCGCGGAGTGGCCGGCCGCGACGGTGGTGCGCCTGGAGGAGTCGTTCCGCTGTCCCGAGCGCGTGCTCGCCGCGGCCCGCGCGATCGTCGCGCCGATCGAGGACCGGATCGAGAAGCCGCTGCGCCCGCGGGCGGAGGCGGGCGGCGCCGTCGCCTTCTGGCGCTGCGCGAACGAGCGCGCGCAGGCGCAGGCCGTGGCGGCCGACGTCGAGCGGCTGATCGCCCGCGAGGACGTCGCGCCCGAGGAGATCTGCGTTCTCGTGCGGTCCGTGAAGGGGGAGGGCCAGGCGGTCGCCGCCGCGCTCGAGGAGCGGGCCGTGCCGTACCGGCTCGCCGGGGCCGCCGCCTTCTTCCAGCGCGCCGAGGTCCGCGACCTGCTCGCCTGGCTGCGGCTGCTCGTCGACCCCGGCGACGCCGGCGCCGTGGTGCGGGCGCTCGCCCGCCCGCCGGTCGAGCTGCGATCGATCGACATCGCCCGCTGCACGCAGATCTCGCGGCGGCGCAAGCTCGACATGGTCGCGGCGCTCGACGCCGCCCTCGAGTCGCCGCAGATCCCGCCGGAGGCGCGCGAGCGCATCCACGGGTTCCTGCGCATCTACCGGTCCGCGGCGGAGGCGATCGACTCGACCCGCCCCGATCTCTACGTGCACCGGCTGATCGAGCGGCTCGGCCTGCGCCGTAAGCTCCTGTTCGCGGCGTCGACCGAGGCGGTCGAGCGGCTGGTGAACCTCGCGAAGTTCGGCGAGCTCGCGGCCGGGTACGTGCGCCGCTCCCCGCAGGCGACGGCGCGCGAGTTCGCGCGCTCGATCGCCGCCGTCGCGGAGGCCGGGCTACGGGAGGAGGAGGCCGTCTCGGTGGAGCGGCCGCATGCGGTGCAGGTCATGGCCATGGACGCCGCGAAGGGGCGCGAGTTCGACCACGTCTACGTTCTCGGGCTGATGTCGGCGCGGATGCCCGGGCCGCGCCGGCGCGCGCTCGAGCCGATCCCGGACGCGCTGCTCAAGGAGGCGCTCCCGCCGGAGTCCAAGGCCGCGCACGTGGCCGCGATGCGCCGCCTGCTCCACGTCGCCGCCACGCGGGCGGGGCGCCGGCTCGTGCTCGCCTACCCGGCGTCGACCCATGGCGGCGCGGCGCACGCGCCGTCACCCTTCGCCG
>DATMVH010000737.1:0-2181 GCA_035563395.1 Solirubrobacteraceae bacterium | reverse complement strand
CGATGCGGATCGTCGTGCCGTCCACCGCGACGGCGTGGCCGGCGGCGGCCGCGGACCGCGGCACTTCCTCGAGCGCCTCGCCCGGCCGGCACACGACGTCCAGCGCCTCGCCGGGCGCCATCAGCTCGAGCTCGAGCTTCGTCCGGACCCACGTCATCGGGCACGTGAGCGCGGTCACGTCCAGGGTCCTGGCCGCCATCAGCGGATACCGTAGCGCCGTCCGTGGCGCGCTCCTTCCTCATCCTCCACGGCTACGCGGGGTCCGGCCCGGAGCACTGGCAGACCTGGCTCGCGGACCGCCTGCGCCGCGCCGGCGAGCACGTCGCCTACCCGGAGCTGCCGTCGCCCTTCGCCCCCCGGCTCGAGGCGTGGCGCGAGGCGCTCGAGGCCGAGCTGCGCGCGCTCCCGGGCGATCCGGTGGTCGTCTGCCACTCGCTGGCCTGCATCCTCTGGCTGCACCACGCGGCCGCCGCGGTGCGGGAGGGCGGGCGCGCGGAGCGCGTGCTGCTCGTCGCGCCGCCGTCGGCGCGCGCCGGCTTTCGCCCGATCCTGCCCTGCTTCCCCGTCCCGGTCGACCGCGGGCGCGTCACCGCCGCCGCGACCGGCGAGACGCGCGTCGTCTGCTCCGTGGACCCGTACTGCCCAGAAGGCGCCGAGGTGCTCTACGGCGAGCCGCTCGGGCTGCCCGTCGACCGGTTGCCGCACGGCGCCCACATCAATCCGGAGAGCGGCTACGGGCCGTGGCCCGCCGCGGAGGCGTGGTGCTACGCGGGCGGGTCGCTGGGTAGACCGGTCCTCGTGGAACGACCGGAAGATCCGCGCTCCTCCGAGGAGCGCGACGACGACGACCCGAACGCGATCGGCTACCGCAACGCCGACGAGGAAGCGCCGTACGACGAGCGCGGCTCGCAGGGCACCGGGCCGGCGGAGCCGCCGGCGGAGGAGGAGCCCGAGCCCGCGGCGTGACGCGGCGCCGGCCCACCGGCGGCGTTCAATTGGCCCAATCCAGGTCCGGATTGGGTGTATCGTCAGCGCATGAGCGTCACAGACGAGCTGCTGCGCAACGCCGAGAAGTACGCCGAGAGCTTCGACAAGGGAAGCCTCCCCCTGCCCCCGGCCAAGCCGGTCGCGGTCCTCGCGTGCATGGACGCGCGGCTGATCCCGACCCGCGTGCTGGGCCTCGAGGAGGGCGACGCGCACGTCATCCGCAACGCGGGCGGGGTCGTGACCGACGACGAGATCCGCTCCCTTGCGATCTCCCAGCGCCTCCTCGGTACGCGCGAGATCATCCTCATCCACCACACGGACTGCGGGATGCTCACCTTCAAGGACGACGAGTTCAAGCGCTCCGTGGAGGAGGAGACCGGCCTCCGGCCTCCGTGGTCGCCCGAAGCGTTCCCGGACCTCGAGGCGGACGTCCGCCAGTCCGTCGCGCGCATCAAGGCGAGCCCCTTCATCCCGCACAAGGACTCGGTCCGCGGGTTCGTCTACGAGGTCGAGACGGGGCGCCTGCGCGAGGTCGAGGCCGCCGAGACCGGCGAGCGGTTCGCGCGCACCGCCGAGACCGCGCCGACGGGCTGACCGCCGAGCGGCTCACGGCCCGTCGCCCGCCGAGCCGCGCACGACGCAGCGGAAGCCGATGTGGCCCGTCGAGGTGTCGACGTCCTCGCCTTGGCGGGCCGCGAGCCGGTAGCGCAGGCAGGTGTGCGCGCGCACAGATGCGAGCCGCCCTTGATGATGTTCCGACGGATGCCCTCGGCCGGGCCGCGGCAGCGCGCCCGGCGACGGCTCGTGCTCGAACCGATCGCAGGTCCACTCAGACGCCGGTACGTCGTCCGGGCCGTACGGGTTGGCGGGAAGGCGTCGCATTCGCAACCGCCTCGCCGGGACCGGACCCTGGATCGTCGGCCCGCGCGGGCGAGCCGTCACCCCAGACGGGTGAACGCTCCCGCCCTTCCCCCCACCGCCCTCGCTACGGTCGCGTCATGATCGCGCAGGGCCCGGCCGAGCAGCGTGCGACCGTCCGCCGGGCGCTGGCCTGGGCGCTCGCCGGCGGCCTGTCCGTGGCCGCGCTCGTGGCCATCGGCGCGATCCTGACCGGCGGCTTCGACGAGACGGACGGCCGCGTCATCGCCACGAGCCTCGGCTTCGCCGTGTTCAGCGCGACGGCCGCCGCCGGCG
>DATMVH010000736.1:0-5076 GCA_035563395.1 Solirubrobacteraceae bacterium | reverse complement strand
GTTGTTTGTAGCAGCAACAACACGCGAGAATGTGCCGGACGTCGCAAGCCGTGGGGAGGGGGGACCGCACGCCATCTGCAGTGCGGCTGGCCGTACCTACGCTTCGGGCGTCGACCGCAGCCGCCGTGACGGTTCAGGCCTTGCGCGCCCGGCTCGGCGCCACGCGCGCCGGCTCGTCGGGTTGCTTGGGATAGACCGGCGGCCACGGCGCGTCGCGCAGGCCGCGCGCGCGGTCGCGCTCGTGCATCGCCAGCAGCGGCTCGAGCGACTGCGGCGCGTCGCCGATGCCCGCCCACGGATCGCCGAGCCGGGCGAGGCGCTCGGGCGCGGTGGCGATGGTGAGCTCGTCCGGATGGACGTGCTCGAGGTCCTCCCAGCGGAGCGGCATCGAGACCTGGCCGCCCGGGCGCGACCGCACCGACCACGCGCCGAAGACCGTCTTGTGCGGCGCGTTCTGGTTGTAGTCGACGAACACCCGCGTGCCGCGCTCCTCCTTCCACCACGCCGCGGTGAGCAGGTCGGGGCGGCGGCGCTCGAGCTCGCGCGCCACGGCGACGGCCGCCGAGCGCACCGCGTAGGAGTCCCAGCGCGGCTCCAGGCGGACGTACACGTGCAGGCCGCGGTTGCCCGTCGTCTTCGGGAAGCCCGTCATGCCGGCCTCGCCGAGCAGGGCCCGAAGCTCCGCCGCCGCGGCGCGCACGTGCGTGAAGTCCGTTCCCGGCTGGGGGTCGAGATCGAGGCGCAGCTCGTCCGCGGGCGCGGGATCCCGGGCCGTGAACGGCCAGACGTGGAACCCGAGGCAGCCGAGGTTGACCGCCCACGCCACGTGCGCGAGGTCGGCTGCGACGAGCGCCTGGGACGGCGTGCCGTTCACCGTCTGGACCGTCGTGGTCTGTAGCCACGCCGGTGCGTTCTTCGGCACGCGCTTCTGGAAGAACGACGGCCCGCCGGCGCCGTCCGGGAAGCGTTGCATGAGCACCGGCCGGCCGCCCATGGTCCGCATCAGCGGCTCCGCGACCGCGAGGTAGTACTCGACCAGGTCGAGCTTCGTCTCGCCGCGCTCGGCGAAGAACACCTTGTCGGGGCTGCTGACGGAGATCTCCCGGCCGGCGATCTCGAGCACGCGCGCGTCGCCCATTCCGGCGGGGACGCTAGCGGTCGCGGCCGCGGGCGGCGAGGCGGGAGCCCTAGACTCGCGCCGATGTCGCCGCATCTCTTCGCGGGCGTGCGCGTGCGGGACTCCGACGCGGTGCGACCGTGGTACGACCGGCCGCTCGGCGCGCCCTCGTTCTTGCCCCACGCCACCGAGGCCGTGTGGACGCTCGCCGACGACCGGTCGGTCTACGCCGTCGAGCACGCCGTCGGCGCGGGCCACTCCGTCGTGACGATCTTCCTCGACGATCTCGACGCCCGGGTGGCCGCGATCGCCGGACGCGGCCTCGAGCCCGCCGGGCGGCTCGTTTACGCCAACGGGGTCCGCAAGGTGCTTTACCGCGACCCCGACGGCAACGAGGCGGGATTCGGCGGCCCGCCGGCCGGCCCCGGTTCGTAGCCGCCGTGCGACCGGCGTTCGTGGTGCCGATGAAGGCGGTGCTCGCCGCGGAGTGCCCGGCCGGCCCGGACTGGGTGTTCGAGCGCAAGCTCGACGGCATCCGCTGCCTGGCGGTCAAGGACGGCGGTCGCACGCGGCTCTACTCGCGCAACGAGCTGTCGCTGAACGAGCGCTACCCGCCGCTGGCCGCCGCGCTGGACGCGGACCCGGCCGACGGCTTCGTGGTCGACGGCGAGGCGGTCGCGTTCGTCGGCGGCCGCGACCGCTTCGGCGGCGGCGACGGCGGCGAGCTCTTCTACTACGCGTTCGACGTGCTGTTCGCCGACGGCCGCGACGTGCGCTCGCTGCCGCTCGAAGAGCGGCGGGCCGTGCTTCAGGCCTTGCTGGGCTGGCGCGACCCGCTGCGCATGACCGAGCAGACCGCAGGCGACGGGGCAGCGCTGCTCGCCGAGGCGTGCCGTGAGGGCTGGGAGGGGCTGATCGCCAAGCGCGCCGGGACGCCGTACGTGTCCACGCGGTCGCGCGACTGGCTGAAGCTGAAGTGCACGCGCGCCCAGGAGCTGGTGATCGGCGGCTTCACGGCGCCGCGCGGCTCGCGCACCGACCTGGGGGCGCTGCTCGTCGGCCACTTCGACGGCGACCGGCTCCGCTACGCCGGCAAGGTGGGGACGGGCTTCACCCGCGCGACGCTGCGCGAGCTGTCCGACCGGCTCGCCCCGCTCGTGCGCGAGACGTCGCCGTTCGAGCCCGAGAAGGGGATCCCGCGCGCCGCGACCTGGGTCGAGCCCGAGCTCGTGGCGCAGATCGCGTTCATGGAATGGACGCCCGACGGCCGCCTGCGGCATCCGTCCTTCCTCGGCCTGCGGCTCGACAAGCCCGCGCGCGAGGTCGTGCGCGAAGCGCCGTAGGGCTGGCGCCTCGCCGGCGGGCGTTCATCCGATCGGGGCGATGTCGCGCTCGGCCCCCGCCACTACGAGATCAGGCGCGACGGCGACGTGATCGCGACCATCTCGAAGCAGTGGTTCCGGGCGCGCGACACCTATGGCGTCGAGATCCGCGGCGGTGAGGACGAGCCGCTGCTGCTCGCCGTGACCGTCGTTCTCGACGAGACGACCGACGGCTGGGACAGAGCTACCGCGCGGTCAGGAGCGCGTCGACCGTCACCGCGTCCTCCCACGCCATCCCCGTGCTCTTGAACAGCCGCGGGGCGCCGGGCGCCGGTGAGCGCTCGCCGCGGACGAGCGCCCTGAGCGTGACCAGCCGCGCGGGGTCGAGCGCGCGCGACCGGATCGCGAGGATCACGTCGCCCGCCTCGCGCCGGGCGGACGCGACCGACTCCACGACCACGGTGGAGCGCGCGACCAGCGCGTCGTCGACCTCGCGCGCCTCCGGCTCGTGGGAGCCGATCGCGACGACCGTCGCGTGCTCGGCGGCCCGGCGGCCGTCGAACAGCGGCTCGCGCGCGGTCGTGCAGCAGCAGATGACGTCCGCCGCGGCCACGAGCGCGTCGCGATCGGCGGCGTCCCGTCCCAGGACGTCGACGCGGGCGATCGGCCGGACCGCGCGGACGGCCTCGACGTGCGCCGTCGCCTGCGGCCCGCGGCCGAAGACCAGGAGGCGCCGCGCATCCGGCACGGCGAGATGGCGGACGGCGAGAGCGGAGACCGCGGAGGTCCGCAGGTTCGTGACCGCGATCCCGTCGAGCAGCGCCACCGGCGACAGCGTCCGGCCGTCGAAGGCCACGCAGAGACCCTGGACGCGCGGCCGGCCGCCGACGGTGACGAGCTTGACGACCGCGTGCGCCGCCGCCGCCGACGGCATCACGAGCAGCTGACCGCCCGCCACGCCGACCACCGACCGGGGCGCCTCGTCCTCGGGCTCCAGGCCCGACTTGAGCGCGGCCTCCAGCGCGTCGACGGCGGCGAGCGGGGGCAGCCGCCGGCGGACCTCCGCGGCATCCAGGTACGGGATCGTCACCGCAGCACGAAGCCGGTGCCCAGGTCGTCGCGCGGGTCCAGGACGAAGCGGTGCTCGCCCGTGCGGAACGCGGTCCCCGCGACCTCGGTGAGCACGCCGCCCGGGGCGCGGCCGAGCACGCGTGCGCGAAACGACGTCCCGATGATCGAGTCGTTGCGCCAGCTCGCGCCCTCGTCCAGCACGCCCTCGTCCACGAGCAGCGCGGTGCGGGCCGACGTCGCCGAGCCGGTAGGGGAGCGGTCGACCTCGCCGTCGGCGAAGACGACGACGTTGCGGTGGTGGCCGGGACCCAGCTGCTCGTGGATCACGGTGCCGTAGATGCCCGACAGCCGCGGGTCGTCCGGATGGACGGCGACGTCCGTGTCGGCGAGCGCGGCCTTGATCTCGCGGCCGGCGCGGATCAGCTCGGGCAGCGCCTCCGCGGACACGGGGAGGGAGAGCCGCGCGGCGGGCACGAACGCGTAGATGGCGCCGCCGTAGGCGACGTCGACCCGTACGTCGCCGGCCGCGACGCCGCGCGCGATCACGTACGAGGGGACGTTCCGGAAGGCGACGCGCTCCACCGCGCCGCCGCGGCACCGGACCCGCGCCACGACGCGCCCCGACGGGACGTCGATCCGCACGTCGACCTCGCCGTCGACGGGTGCCGGGACGCGGCCGGTCTCCACCGCCCAGGCTCCGAGCGCGATCGTGCCGTGCCCGCAGGCCGTGGAGTAGCCGTCCTTGTGCCAGAACAGGACGCCGAAGTGGGCGCCGTCGTCGTCCGGCGGGACGACGAAGCACCCGTACATGTCGGCGTGGCCGCGCGGCTCGAGGCACAGCAGGCGGCGGACGCGCTCGACCTCGTCCGACGCGCGCGCGTGCTCGCGGCGGCCGAGCACCGATCCGCCCGGGATCTCCACGCTTCCCTCCGCGACGATCCGGAACGGCTCACCGGCGGTGTGGTAGTCCGTCGCCGCGATCTCCACCGGGCGCAGTATCCCGGCTCGGATCGGCGCGGGCGGTCAGACCCGGGCGAAGGGCGCCGCGTAGCGGAACGTGCCCGTGAGGCCCGCCGGGCAGGCGCTCAGGGCGCGGGCCTGGAAGTGGCGCCCCCACGCCGGGTCGGGGGCGGCGATGCCCAGGTCCGACGCGGCAACGAAGCCGAAGCGACGGTAGAACGCGGGATCGCCGAGCAGGGCGACGAGCGCTTCGTCGGTGGCCTCCGCCGCTCCGAGCACGGCGTGCATGAGCGCGTGACCGACCCCGCGGCGCCGGTGGTCGGGCCGCACGCTGATCGGCCCGAGCCCCAGCGCCGGGACGTCGTCCACGTAGCCGCGCGTGCAGACGACGTGGCCGATCACCGCGCCGTCGGCGATGGCGACCAGCGACAGCGCCGGCAGCCAGCTGGCGTCGGCGCGCAGGCGCGCCAGCAACGCGGTCTCGACCGGTTCGGGTCCGTCCGCGCCCTGGCGGAAGGCCGCGGTCGTGACGGCGGCGATCGCCGGGACGTCCCGTGGCGTCTCGCGCCGGATCACCACGCGCGCAGTGTCGCACCGCCCGGCGGC
>DATMVH010000735.1:0-3631 GCA_035563395.1 Solirubrobacteraceae bacterium | reverse complement strand
TCGCGGCGCCCGGTGGCCGGCTGGTGGACGGCGCGGCGCCCGCGTCGGCGCTCACGGTCGAGGTGCGCCGCGCCGCCCCGGCGGCGCGCGAGGAGGCCGAGCTGCCGCCGCCGCTCGCGGAGCCGCGGCTGGACTTCCGGGTCGACAAGGCCTCGGCGCTCGCCTACGAGGTCCGCGCGGGCGAGTACATCCAGATCATCGACGTCCGCGGGCGCCAGTGCTCGGACTTCCTGGCGTTCCACTCCCACAAGCTCGAGCGCGGGATCGAGCGCGGGCTGGACCCGCAGGTCACGCGGACGCTGATGGGCACCGCGTACCCGACCGTCGGCCTGCACTCGAAGTACTTCGACGCGGACATGGATCCGCTGTGCGAGGTCGTGCAGGACACCGTCGGGCGCCACGACTCGTTCGCGCTCGCCTGCACCGCCCGCTACTACGAGGACCTCGGCTATCCGGGGCACGTGAACTGCACGGAGAACTTCAACCTGCAGCTCGACCCGTACGGCATCCCGGCGCGCAAGGGCTGGGCCGCGCTGAACTTCTTCTACAACACGTCGTTCGACCCGGACCTCGTGCTGCTCTCGGACGAGCCATGGTCGCGCCCCGGCGACTTCGTCCTGCTGCGGGCGATGAGCGACCTCGTGTGCGCCTCCTCGGCGTGCCCCGACGACATCGACCCGGCCAACGGCTGGGAGATCACCGACGTCCACGTCCGCGTCTATGCCCCGGAGAACCGCTTCTCGATGGCCATCGCCCACCGCGTCACCCCCGAGGCCGAGCCCGTGATGACCAAGGAGACGGCGTTCCATTCGCGCATCGCCACGCGCACGCGCAACCTGACGGAGTACCGCGGCTACTGGCTGCCGACGTCGTTCGTCAACGACGGCGCGATCGCCGAGTACTGGGCCTGCCGGGAGAAGGCCGCGGTGATCGACCTCTCCCCGCTGCGCAAGTGGGAGATCCTGGGCCCGGACGCCGAGGCGCTCGTGCAGCACGCGATCACGCGCGACGTGCGGCGGCTCGCCGTCGGGCAGGTCGTCTACACCGCCGTCTGCAACGAGACGGGCGGGATGATCGACGACGCGACCGTCTTCCGGCTGGGCGACGACAACTTCCGCTTCGTCGGCGGCGACGAGTACGACGGCGTCCATCTCAAGGAGCTCGCCGGGCGCCTCGGGCTGGCGCGGGTGTGGGTCAAGCCGTCGACGGACCAGCTGCACAACCTCGCGGTGCAGGGCCCGCTGAGCCGGGACATCCTGTCCGGGATCGTCTGGACCCCGGCGACCCAGCCGGCGCTCGCGGAGCTCAAGTGGTTCCGCTTCCTGATCGGCCGCATCGGCGACCACCAGGGCATCCCGGTGATCGTGTCGCGCACCGGCTACACCGGCGAGCTGGGCTACGAGGTCTGGTGCCATCCCGAGGACGGGCCGGCGGTATGGGACGCGATCTGGGAGGCCGGCGCGCCGCGCGGCCTCACCCCGCTGGGCCTCGACGCGCTCGACATGCTCCGCATCGAGTCCGGCCTGATCTTCGCCGGCTACGAGTTCGACGACCAGGTCGACCCGTTCGAGGCCGGCATCGGCTTCACCGTGAAGCTCGACACGGAGGACGACTTCCTCGGCAAGGCCGCGCTGATCGAGCGGGCCGCCCACCCGCAGCGCCGGCTCGTCGGGCTCGAGCTCGCCGGCCACGAGACCGCGGGCCACGGCGACTGGGTCCACGTCGGCCGCCACCAGGTCGGCGTCGTCACCAGCGGCACGCGCAGCCCCGTGCTGCGCAAGAACATCGCGCTGTGCCGCATGGCGGTCCAGTACGCGGAGATCGGCACGGAGGTCGAGGTCGGGAAGCTCGACGGCCACCAGAAGCGCATCCCCGCGACCGTCGTGCGCGTGCCGTTCTACGACCCGGAGAAGACGCGGCCGCGGTCCTGAATCCAGCGTGACGCGCTCGCGGGCCTCCTGCGCGTCGCGCTGGCCATGCTCGGGGGCGATCCTGCTCGTCGCCTCGGTGCTCGACGACAGCACGGGCGCGACGGTGGCGGGCGCGGCGTGTGGGTGGTGCTGGTACCTCGAGCCCTTCTGCCCGCGCCGGCGGCTGGAACGGGCCGGCGATCGGCGCGCAGGTGGCCGCGGGCGTCAGGCGGCGGGCGGGCGGGTCCGCGGCGCGCTCAGCCGACCTGGCCGAGGCGCTCGTAGCGCCCGCCGTGGAACAGCAGCGGCGTGCCCTCGCCGTACCGGGCGTACTCGACGCGCCCGAGGAACAGCGAATGGTCGCCACCCCAGTAGGACCGCGCGACGCGAGCGACGAAGTGGGCGAGCGCGCCTTCGACGAGCGGCGTCTCGTGGACGACCTCGAACCGCGGCTCCGGGCCACCGGGGGTCGCACGGCCGGCGAAGCGGTCCGACAGGCCGGACTGCGCCTCGCTGAGGACGCTGACGCCGTAGCGGCTGCCCTCGTGCAGCAGGCCGCACATCTTCGTCCGCCGGTCGACCGAGATCAGCACGAGCGGAGGATCGAGCGAGACCGACATGAACGCGTTGGCCGTCATGCCGTGGACCTGACCGCCCTTGAGCGTGGTGACGACGGTCACGCCGGTCGCGAACATGCCTGCGCAGCGGCGCAGGGCTATGCGGGGATCGTCGCCGAGCTCCGGCGGGAACTCCGGCGCCTCCGGCAGCGGGAGGTCGTCGAACCGCGACTCCCCCAGCCCGTCCGGGCCCGCCCACACCGCGACGCCCTGCAGCGGCAGGTCGAACTCCGACGGAGGCAGCGGCCCGGGCACGAGCGGACCAATTCTTACATGCGGCCGGGCCGCGGCATGCGGCTCACCGCGTCGGGCCGGCTGCGGAGACACGAGCGGCCGGCCGGCGCGAGGCCGGCCGGCGCGCCCGGCCCGCACACGTCACTCGCCGGACGTGGACGACGGAGCCGTGGTGAGCTCGTCGGTCTGCCGCTTGAGTCCTTCCTTGAACTCCCGGATGCCCTGACCCACGGAGCGGCCGGCAGCGGGAAGGCGCTTGGGACCGAGGATGAGCAGCGCGATCACGAACACGATCGCGAGCTCCATGGGGCCGATGTTGGGCATAGCGGTTCTCCTCTTCAGGCGGTGGGGTGCGTGGTGGAACAGTGAACGTAGCCGGCGAAGGTCGGGAGAAACCTAGCCGAAGGTTGTGTGAACGCCCGGGGGTTCCCGGGGACGCGTGCCGATGGCTGCCGATGGCGATCGCGGTGGCGCTGACGCGAGCGCCCTGGCAGCCTTCCGCGTCGATGCCGCGCGCCGACGCGATCCTCGCTTCGTGGCAGATCCCCGCCCGGCGGCCGGGCGCGGAGGGGCGCGGACGATGACGCGCCCGCTGCTGGACCTCCGGCGCCTCGAGGTCCTGCGCCACGTCAGCGAGCACGGCTCGTTCTCCGCCGCCGCCTTCGCGCTGCGCTACACGCCCTCGGCGGTGTCCCAGCAGATGGCGCTGCTCGAGCAGGAAGCCGGCGTGCCGCTGCTCGAGCGCCACAGCCGCGGCGTCCGCCTCACGCCGGCCGGGGAGGCGCTCCTGCGCCACGCCGAGGCGGCGGTCGCGCACATGCAGGCCGCCCGCGAGGAGCTCGACGCGCTCGCGGGCCTGCGGCGCGGGCG
>DATMVH010000734.1:0-5398 GCA_035563395.1 Solirubrobacteraceae bacterium | reverse complement strand
CGTCTCCCGCGAGCACCGCCGCCTTCAGCATGCCCACCAGCCGCCCGAAGCTCCGCGGCGGCGCGGCCTCCCACGACCGGCGGTAGAGCTCCGCGGCGGCGCGGAGCTCGGCCGCCGCCCCGGGCGTGCCCGCGAGGAGCGCCCGCTGTCCGCGCGCCTCCTGCGCGACGGCGTCCTCCAGCAGCGCCTGCGCGTCCTTCATCGCGGCGAGGATACGCGCCGCAGCTACGCGCGACCGAGCTGCCGCCCGATGTCCACGAGCCGCTTCAAGCGCTTGACCGCCTCGCGGTTGCGCACGTGGATCAGCGCGTCGGTCACGGCCCGCGGCGCCGCTGCGGCGAGTCCGCCCGAGGCCCACTCGTCCAGCAGCAGGAGCGTCCCGTCGCCGTCGGGCTCCAGCGTCACGGCGACCATGGCGACGATGAGGGGCCGCGCCCGCGCCTCGAGCAGGAGCCGCCGTGCGGGCTCGCTCTCGCGCACGATCGTGACGTCGCGGATGACCATCATCTGCGAGTGGTGGAGGACCGAGCCGACCTCCGGCCAGGTGCCCTCGACCTCGTAGGTCGCGCTCGCGCCGACGACCCAGTTGCCGTAGAGCCGCGGGTCGGCGAGGACCTCCCACACGGACTCGGGCGGCGCGTCGATGCGGACCGTGTTGCGAGCCATGGGCGAGGTTTCTACCCGAGCCCGACGGGCTCAATCAGCCCGCACCGGTACACGGCGCGCGGACACCAGGTAGCGATCGACGCCGGCGGCGTACGTGGTGGACGCCGGCGCGAGCCGTGCCGCGCGCAGGTCGTCGTGGAGCTCCTCGTGGGTGAACGGCCAGAACACCAGGCGCTCGGCGACCGTGCGGACCTCGCCGGCGGTCGCGATGACGGCCACCGCGACGTCGAGCGTGTGCCGCGCGTCCCAGGCCTCGGGCAGCGTCCACGCGCGGATCACGAGCCCGCGGCCCCCGGCGCGGTCGACCAGCGCGTCGGCGACCTCGAGCCCCGGGCGCGCCGCGCGCAGCGCCTCCCAGTTACGCGAGGTCACGAGCAGGAGCCCGCCCTCGCGCAGCACCCCGGCCATGGCCGCCAGCGCCGCGCGGCGGCGGTCCCGGCCGGCGGCGTGGACGAGCGAGTTGCCGACGCAGAGCACCGCGTCGAACGTCCCGGCCCACGGGCGGGCGGGCAGGTCCTCCCAGGCGACGGCCTCCGCGTGCACCGCCGCCCCGACGCGGGCGGCCAGCGCGCGGGTCCGCGCGATCATGCCGTTGCTCGCATCCGTCGCCGACACGGCGAAGCCCCGCAAGGCCAGCCCCACCGCGAGCTGCCCGGTGCCGGCCGCGCAGTCCAGCACCCGCGCGCCCGCGGGCAGCTCGGCGAGCGCCGGCGCGAACGCCGCGGCGCTGCCTTCCGGCGTCAGCAGCTCCTCCGGAACGAGCCAGTCGTAGACGTCGGCGAGCGCGTCGTACTCGGTCATGGCGTCCGGCCGCCGCGCGCAGCGCGCGCCGCGCGCGGCGGTCCGGCCCGATCTAGTGGTCGCGGGAGACGCGCACGATCTGCCCCGCCGTCGCGGAGCCGCCGTTGTTCGCGATGTAGACGTCGCCGCCGGGCGCGACGGTCAGGCCCGTCGGCTGCACGAGCGCGCCGGTCGGCACCTCCGTGACCTGCCCGTCGCGGGCGATGTGGAACAGCTTGCCCGGCCCCGGGTCCTCGCTCGCGATGCCGTTGGTGGAGATCTGCAGCACGTACAGCGTGCCGTCCGGCGCCGCGGCGACGTCGGTGATCGTCGTGAAGTTGCGCGCCTGCACCGCCCGGGCGCCGCCGCGGAGGCGGTACACGTTCGCCCCGGCGACCGGGAACGGGAAGCCGGTCAGCTGGCCGACGTAGATCCGGCCCTCGGATCGCACGACGCCGGTCGGGACCGGCTGGTAGGGGATCTGCGTGCCCGGTGGCTGGTTGAGGAACGGGGGAGCGAGCGCCTGCCCGAACGGGAACACGGAGACGGTCGAGACCTCGCCCTCGCGGTTCACGGCGAGCAGCGTGTTCCCGCCGGCGTCCGTGACGAGGATCTGGCCGGGACGCGTCGCGTCGACGCTGTACGGGTTCGAGTCGACCTCGGCCGTGGGCTGCCCGTCGTCCGGGTTGTTCCGGCGCTCGTAGGCGCCGAGGTCGGCGACGCGGCGCACGCGCCCGTCCTCCCACCGGTAGAGGGCCGCGAAGCGGCGCCCGGGCGCGCCCAGCCGCGCCCGGGCGGCCGGGTTCGCGCCGAGCCCGACGGTGAAGTAGCCGGTGTCGCCGGCGAAGGAGATGTCGTGCGGACCCGTGGCGTTCCCGCCGCCCTCGACCGCGTGCGACGGGAGCCGCCGCAGCACGCGCGTCTTGCGACCCGTCTCCGGGTTCACCCGCGTGATCGCGCCCGTGGCGCCGTAGCACGAGCCGGCGCCGCCCTCGGGCGACGGGATGCAGCGCCCGGAGCCGCCGCGGCCGGCCTCCGCGACGTAGAGCCGGTCGTCCGGTCCGACGGTGAGGCCGCGCGGGTTGGCGAGCCCGCGGGTCACGACCTCCGGCGTCTGTGCGGCGGCGACGGCGGCTTGCGCGGCGGCGAGGGCCGCGCCGAGCGCTACGGCGAGTGCGACTTGGCGGTACTTCCTCGGCGGCATCGTGCTGGCTCTCCTTGAACGGTGGGACGCGGCACCCTAGCCCAGGCGCCCGGAAGCCGCGCCGCGCGCCCCTCAGGCGCTGCCGGCCGGGACCGTGGCGTCGAGCGCCGTGGCGGGGTCGCGGTCCCGCGCGCTGCGGCCGTCGGCGGGGAACTCGACCGCCAGCGGGAGGAACACGCTGAAGGTGGAGCCCTCGCCGGGCCGGCTCTCGACGTCGACGCGTCCGTCCTGCGCGACGACGAGGTCGCGCACGAGCGCGAGTCCGACGCCCGAGCCCTCGCGGGCGCGGTCGCGTGCCTCGGGCGCGCGCCAGAAGCGATCGAACACGCGCGCCAGCAGCTCGGGCGGGATCCCGATGCCCGTGTCGGCGACCCGGAGCACGGCGTGCCGGCCGCGCACCTCGACGCGCACGCTGACGCGGCCGCCGGGGTCCGTGTAGCGGAGCGCGTTCGAGAGGAGGTTCTCGAGGATCTGCCCGAGCCGCTCGGGATCGCCCTCGACCGCCGCCGGCGTCGTGGCGCAGTCGAGCTCGATCCCGCGCTCGGCGAAGCGGTCGGAGTGCGCGGCGGCCCGCTCGGAGGCGATCTCGTCGAGCTGCACGCGGCGCTTGCGGACGAGCAGGCTCGGGCGCTGCGCGTCGGCGAAGCGGACGACGTCGTCCGTGAGCTTGTGCAGCCGCCGCGCGTCGCGCAGCGCGCGGTCGATCACCGCCTCCTGGTCCTGCACGATGCCGTCCTGCAGCGCCTCGAGCCGGCCGATCACGCCGACGAGCGCGCCGCGCAGCTCGTGCGCCACGTCGTGCCCCGTCGCCCGCCGCAGCTCGTCCTGCCGGCGCAGCGCGGCGGCCAGCCGGTCGAGCACCCGCGCGAGCTCGCGCGTCTCCCGGTTGCCGCCGTAGCCGGACGCGCGCGTCTCGATCTCCCCGTGCGCCATCCGCCGCGCCACGGAGGTGACGTGCTGCAGCGGCGCGGTCACGCGGAACGCGACGAGGAGCCCGAGCACGAGGGCGAGCCCGGCGGCGACGATCGCGCTCTCCAGCAGTCGCTGGTCGAGCTCCGCGGTCAGCTTGGCGTCCAGCCGCTGCTGCGTGCGCCCGCGGCCGACCTGGAGGAAGCCGCCGCCCGCGTGGGCCACGATGACCGTGCCGACGCGCTCCCGGCCGACGAACACCGGCGCGCGGCGGCTGTCGGGCGGCACCTCGTCGACGTCGCCGTACAGCACGCGCCCGCGCTCGTTGAGCAGCACGACGACGTGGTCCTCCGCCCGCTCGGGCTCGATCAGCGCGCGGACGTGCGGCCGCGACCACCCGCCGGCCTCGTGGTGCCGCAGCGACGCCGCGATGGCCAGCCGGTTCGCGGTCTGCTGCAGGTCCCGCCGCCCGAAGCTCTCGACCTCGCGGTCGGCCGCGCGATGGATGAGGAGGCCGGACACGGTGACGCTGAGGACGGCCAGCGCAACCATCGCCGCCGCGACTTGCTGGCGGATGCCGAGGGGCCGGATGCGGCTCATCCCGGCTCTCCGGGCACGCGTCCGTGCGCGCGGCCCCACACCTGATGAACCTGAAGCACGGAAATCGATACGTCGACGGGCGGTCTGGGGATTGCGCGACCGTAGCCGGATCGCGCGCCCGCGTCCACCCGGCCTTTCGTCGAGCCAAACCGCTCCCTGCGGCCCGCCGAAGCCGTGTTCAGCGGTGCAGGCGGGGCGCGATGATGCGGTACGCCTTGAGGCCCAGCCCGAGCCGCTCGCGGTCCTCGGACTGCATCGGATCGAGTCCCGTCAGCTCCTTGACGCGATCCAGGCGGTACGCGACGGTGTGGCGGTGGGCGTAGATCGCCGCCGCGGTCGCGTTCATGTTGCAGTTCTGCTCGAGGTAGGCCTCGAGCGTCCCGACGAGGTCGGTGGCGTACTGGTCGTCGTACTTGACGATCGGCGCGACCGTGTCGTCGTAGAACGACCGGACCTCCTCGGGGTGGGAGGCGAGGACCCGGAACAGCAGCCGGTAGGTGCCCGTGCCGATGTCCTCGGCGATCGGGACGTCGGAGCGGCGCAGCACGTCGAGCACGAGCTCCGCCTCCTGGATGGCGCGGCCCAGCTCGGCCGGGTCGGAGTAGAAGCTCGACAGCCCCACGGTCCCGTGCCGCTGCAGCCGCGTGGCCACGCGGCGCGCCGCCGCGAGGGTCGCCTCCGGCGCCCCGTCGCCGCCGGTGGCCGGCAGCAGCGCGTAGACGCGCCCCGCGGCTCCCGGCATCTCCATGTGCTGGGCCAGCGCGCCCGGGTGCTCGCCGCCGATCGTGGCTACGACGTGGCGCGGCCGGTCCGAGGTGAGCTCGGCACACAGCACGACCGCGCCGCGCGTGAGATCGCAGCCGAGCCGGGCGGCGCGGCGCACGACCTCGCGCGGCTCGAGCTCGTCGGCCCGCGCGCGCAGCTCCTCGAGGAACGAGCCCCGCAGGTTCTGCTCGACCTCCTCCTTGGCCTCCTCGACCGCGACCTCGGTCAGCGAGGCCACCGCGGCGAGGTGGAGGAACTCGAGCGCCTCGGGCCCGGGCGGGGCGGCGCCGAGCAGCAGCACGCCGCCGATGGCCTCGTCGCCGGAGCTGATCGGCACCTCCGCGGCGACCCCGCCCGGCACCTGGGCCGGGCGGTCCTTCGTGCGGTCGCCGACGTAGCGGCGCAGCGCCTGGAGGTCGGCGCCGGCGCCCGGCGAGGCCACCGCGGCGCCGAGCCGCGGGATGACGATCGCCA
>DATMVH010000733.1:0-8261 GCA_035563395.1 Solirubrobacteraceae bacterium | reverse complement strand
CGGCGACATCGAGCGCGCGGGCCGCGAGGCGCTCGTGGAGCTGCGGCGTCTGCTGGGGGTGCTGCGCGCCGGCGCGCCGCAGCCGCTGTCCCCCACGCCGACGACCCGGGAGGTCCACGACCTCGCCGCCGCCGCGCGCGCCAAGGGCGTGCCGGTGGGACTGACCGTCGAGGGCACGCCGGACGCGGTCCCTGCCGGCATCGCCGTCTCCGTCTACCGCATCGTCGAAGCCGCGATGGACGAGGGGCTCGAGCAGCGCGCGGCGCGCGTCCGCGTCGCCTTGCGCTACACCGGCGAAGCGACGGAGATCGACGTGTCCGCCGACTCGTCGTCGCCCCACGACGACGCAGAGCCGCGCGCGCCGATGGCCGCGGCCATCCGCGAGCGCGTCGCGGTCTGCGGCGGCCAGGCGCGCGTGGAGCGCCGCCCGAACGGCGCCGTACGCGTCTGGGCCCGCCTGCCGCACCACGGCTTCGGGCCACGAGCACCGGCCGAGACCGGCCCGGTCGACCGCGACCAGAGCGTCGCCGCCCGGGCGGTGGAGCCTGCGTGGCGCAGGGCAGCGGAGGCGTCTGTCGCGCCGATCCTCTTCGCGGCCCTTGTCGTGGACGCGCACTCGGGCGGAACGCTGGACGGTGGCGAGCTCCTGAACGTGGCGGCCTTCGCGCTGCTGGCGGGCACGTTCGCCTGGCGCCGCCGCGCGCCGGTGGTCGCCGCCGCCGCGCTCGCAGCGGTCAGCGTCGCGCTGACCGCCTTCCTGACGCCCGTGCCGGACCTGCAGACGGCGAAGGTGGCGTTCCTGGCGATGGTCTACCTGACGGCGGCCGGCACCGAAGGCCGCGCGGCAGCGCTCGGCGCGAGCGTCCTCGCTGCCGGCGCCCTCGGGACCATGGTCGCGCACGGCGTCTCGGAGCTGACGTCGCGACAGGTCTACGCGCTCGTGACGTTCGCCGCGCTCGCCTGGTTCGCCGGGCGTCTGGTGCGCTCCCACAGCGAGCTCAACCGGGCGCTCGCCGAGCGGGCGGCGGCGGCGGAGCGCGAGCAGGAGGAGCGCGAGTGGCGCGCCGTCGCCGACCTGCGGCGACAGATCGCGCGCGAGCTGCACGACGTGGTGGCGCACGGCCTGACGGTCATGGTCGTGCAGGCCGGGTCCGCCCGCAGGATCGCCGAAGCCGATCCACAGGAGGCTGTCCTCGCCGTCGAGTTGATCGAGGCGACCGGCCGCGAGGCGCTCGCGGAGATGCGTCGTCTGCTGTTCGTGATCGCCGATGGCGACGAGGCAGCGCCACGCATGGCGTCGCCCGGCATGGCGTCGCTGGAGACGCTGCTCGAGCGCAGCCGCGCCGCGGGCGTGGACGTCGAGCTGCGTCGCGACGGCCCGCCGCGGCCCTTGCCGGCCGGCGTCGAGCTTGCGGCCTACCGGGTGGTCCAAGAGGCGCTGACCAACACGATCAAGCATGCGCACGCGGCGCGCGCGCAGCTCGTCGTGCGCTACCGCGATGACGCGCTCGAGCTGCTCATCGCCGACGACGGCGACGGCCGAGCCATGCCCCTGGCCGGCGGCGGACACGGGCTTGCCGGGATGCGCGAGCGCGTCAGCGTCTTCGGCGGAGAGCTCGAGGCGCACGCCGAGGACGGCCGCGGCTTCGTCGTCCGCGCGCGGTTCCCGTTGGAGAACGCCGCGTGAGCGTCCGCGTGCTGCTCGTAGACGACCAGGCGCTCGTGCGCGCCGGCTTCCGGCGGATCATCGACGCCGAGCCCGACCTGGAGGTCGTCGGAGAAGCCGGCGACGGCCTGGAAGCCGTGCATCGCGCCGGCCGCCTCGACCCCGACGTGATCCTCATGGACATCCGCATGCGCGAGCTCGACGGGCTGGAGGCCACCCGGCGGATCCTCGGCGACGGCGGGCGGCATGCCGCCCGACCACGGATCATCATGCTGACGACCTTCGACCTCGACGAGTACATCTACGCGGCGCTGCGCGCGGGCGCGAGCGGTTTCATGCTCAAGGACGAGCTGCCCGAGCAGCTGCTCGACGCCGTCCGCATCGTCGCCGCCGGCGAGGCGCTGCTCGCGCCCTCCGTGACGCGGCGGCTGATCGAGCAGTACGCCCGCATGCCGCCTCCGGAGCCCGAGCCGCCGGCCGGGCTCGACGAGCTCACGCCACGCGAGCGAGAAGTCCTCGACCACCTCGTGCGCGGGCTGTCGAACGGCGAGATCGCACGGCTGCTGGTGGTCAGCGAGGGCACGGTCAAGACCCATGTCGCCAGGCTGCTCGCCAAGCTCGGTCTGCGCGACCGTGTGCAGGCGGTGGTGCTCGCCTACGAGTCCGGGCTGATCCGCCCGGGCGACAACCGCCCACCCGCCGGCGGCCGCCGCCCATGACCACCACGGAGTGTGCGGGACGAAGCGGCGTCGGCGTCCTCCTGCGCGACTGGCGGCGGCGCCGGCGGTTGAGCCAGCTCGAGCTCGCGCTCGAGGCCGGCCTCTCCACGCGGCATCTGTCGTTCCTGGAGACGGGAAGGGCGCGACCGAGCCGCGAGATGGTGATGCGCCTGGCCCAGCGCCTGGACGTCCCGCCACGCGAGCGCAACGACCTGCTGCTCGCGGCCGGCTACGCGCCGGTCCGCGACGCGCGCTCGCTCGACGACCCCGAGATGGAGCCCCTCCGCGCCGTCCTGCAGGCGGTACTCGACGGGCACGATCCCCACCCGGCGATCGCCGTCGACCGCGGCTGGGAGCTCGTCGCCCACAACCGCGCAGCGACGCTGCTGCTCGACGGCCTGCCCGACGACCTGCTCGCGCCGCCCGTGAACGTCCTGCGCGCGAGCCTGCACCCGAGCGGGCTCGCCCGCGGCATCGCCAACCTGCGCCAGTGGAAGGAACAGGTCCTCGGCCGCCTCGCGCGCGAGGCGCTCCTCACCGGCGACCCGGCGCTGCGCACGCTGCACCAGGAGCTCGACGCCTACCCCGCGCCCGCCGCCGACGAGCCCGACCACGGCCTGCCCGGCGGCGACGTCGCCGTCCCATTGCGCTTGCGCACCTCCGACGGCGAGCTGCGGCTCCTGAGCACGGTCACGACCTTGGGCACTCCCGCCGGCACGACGGTCGAGGGACTCTCCATTCAGACGTTCCTTCCCGCCGACGACTTCGCCGCCGACGCGCTGCGACGCCGCGCGGCCGCGGCCTGACGGCCGCGGGCTTTCACCGGCGCGCGACGGGGCGCCCGTTGCTTCGCTTGCGCACGACCGTCGCAACCGCGCCGAGGACGGCGCCGATCGCGAGGCCGGTCGCGATGCTGCTCGCGAAGCCGGCGCCGCGGGTGATCGCCGCATGCGCCCAGTCGGGGAGGTCCGCCAACCTGTCTCCCAGCCGCGGCTCGCGCCCGTCGAACGCCTCCTCCCACAGGATCTGGTGCGTCACGGCCAACGCGAGGCCATAGAGCCCGCCCAGCGCGAGCGCCGTGCCGATGACGCTGCCCCGGCGCAGGCGGACCAGCACGACGAGCCAGACGGCGAACGGACCGATCGCCAGCACGGCGCTCGAGGCGTCACCGCCGACGCCCAGGTCGTGCGCGACGACGCGCGGCACGCCGAGCGCCGCCAACCCCACCAGCGCGGGCAGCGACACGCCCGGACGCGGGCCGAGGCGGGGCGGGCGGTGAGCGGCGGTCGGGCGCATGCGGTCGATCCGGAGTCCGAGGCCGAAACCGCACGGCCGGCCAGGCGACGCCCGAACACCGTTGCGGCCGAGGGCGCCACCGGCAATCCTCCGGCGGTCGATCTTGCGCCTCCCGGGAGGAGGACGCGCGGCGCCCGCCCGTCATCCATGGAGTGACGTTCGTCGCCGTGGCCGTCGTGCGCGCGAGCGATACCCGAGAGGTCATCGACAGCGCCCGCCGCGTCCGGCACGGTGCCGCCATGACCACCACCGCACCCGACGTCACCGCCGCGGTCGACGGCTACCTGGCCGCCTACGGCGAGCCGGACCCGCAGCGCCGCGCCGAGCTCATCGACACCGTGTGGACCGAAGACGCCCAGCTGGTCGACCCGCCGATCTCCGGCGAGGGCCACGACGGGATCGCCGCCGTCGCCCAGGCGCTCCAGCAGCGGTTTCCCGGCCACCGGTTCCGCCGCACCAGCGGCGTCGACGTCCACCACGACCGGCTGCGCTTCGCGTGGGAGCTCGTCTCGCCGGCCGGCGAGGCGGTGCTCGCCGGCCTCGACGTCGGCGAGCTCGCCCCGGACGGACGCCTGCGCCGCATCACCGGCTTCTTCGGCGACCTACCCCCGCGGCCTGAGCGGCCCTAGGTGCCCCAACCCGCCGCCGAGACGCCCGTACCCCATCCCTCGCCGCTCTGCCGCTGTCGCGGCGCGGCGGCGAGGGTTTCCTTTCCACAACGCGAGAGGAGACAGACGAGATGAAGGGCTATGCGATCGGAATCCTGAAGGACGTCGCGATGGCGCCGCCGATCGTGCAATACCTCGAGCGCATCGACGCGACGCTCGCTCCCTATGGCGGCCGCTTCGTCATCCATGGCGGCGACGCGCACGTGCTGGAGGGAACGAGCCCCGGCGACGTGATCGTGATCGAGTTCCCGGACCGGGCGCGCGCGGCGCAGTGGTACCAGTCGCCCGCCTACCAGGAGATCCTGCCGCTGCGAGCCGACAACGCCACCAGCATCGTGCTGCTCGTCGACGGCGTCGACGCCGGCCACCGAGCCACCGACGTCCTGCACCAGTCCGTCACCGCACCGCAAGCGGCATGACGCCTGCCGTTCCCTGCCCTCCTACGGAACCCGCGCCGATCCCCACGCAGCCGACGGGGAGGACCGCGCGCATGAGCGCACACATTCGCAGGGTCGGCCACGGCGACGTCCATCCCGTGACGCCGACCGGGCTCGGGGAGCGCGTCCATCTCGCCAACGAGCGCGTCGGCCTGGAGACGCACGTCAGCGACGTGGTGAACCCTCCTGGACAGGCGCGTTCGGCGGCGCCAGCGGCCTCCAAGCGCATCACCTCGACTGTTCGAGGAGCGCGCCACGCCACAGCCGTACGCGACGTTCACCACGCCGCTCGAGCTGGCACACTCCCGGCCGCCGGACGTGCGCAGGATCGCGATCCTCTGCAGCCACGGAGGGATCGACCTCGCCACGCTTCGCGCCTCGTCGCGCGCACGACCCGCGTCGACGTGTTCGCGGATCCGGACTGGGAGCTGCGCGAGCTGCCGACCTGTCACTGGCCGATGTTCTGGATGCCCGAGGCCCTGGCGGACCTGCTCCACCGGATCGCCTCGACGCCCGCAGCGTCGGCATCGAAGAGCCACGCAGGCGACGCGCGGAACGCCTCCGTCGCCACGGTCGAAGCCCGGCGCCGGGGACATCGGGGCGGGTGAGCGACATCGCGAGTTGGAGCCAGGTGGAAGCGCAGGCGCCGGAGCTCGCGGCAACTGCTCGCCGCTTCTTCGAGGCGTTCGCCCACAAGGCGCTCGCCACCGTCCGCCGCGACGGCTCCCCGCGGATCAGCGGGACCGAAGTCGGGTTCGCACGCGGCAAGCTGTGGCTCGGCAGCATGTGGCGCTCGATGAAGGCCCTCGACCTGCGACGCGATCCACGCTTCGCACTGCACAGCGGATCGCGCGAGCCGCCGGCATGGACCGGCGACGCCGAACTCGCAGGCCGCGTCGAGGAGATCACCGACCAGCACCTGATCGAGGAGATCAACGGTGGCGACGCCCCCGGAGGCCGCTCCCACCTGTTCCGCGCGGACACCACCGAGCTCGTCGTCGTCCGACCGGGCGAGCCACCCGACCACATCGTCATCGACGCCTGGCACAAGGACCGTGGCCTGTTCAGACGAGAACGCCGGTAGCGACCTCGGGAACAGCGGGTCGGATGCGACACAGGGCGCCAGCCAGGCGCCGGACGCGACGACCGATGAATCCGCCGCCGCCGATGTGCCGGCCGTCCGGCGCCTGATCGCCGCATCCCTGCCGGCGCTCAGCGTCGAGTCCATCGCGCCGCTTGGCGAAGGCACCGACCACATCGCGTACCTGGTCGACGACCGGCTCGTCGTCCGGTTCACCACAGGGCGCGACGCCATCCTGAGCGCGGCGTCCGTCGACCGAGAGGCCCGGTTGCTGACCGTCGCGGCAGCCGTCTCGCCGATTGCCGTGCCCAAGCCCGTCCTCGTCGCCCCAGAGAAGGGTTGCCTGGCCTACCTCAAGCTTCCCGGCGTGCCGCTCCTGGACCTGCCGCAGCGCCGGCGAGCGCTGCACGCGCCAGGGATCGCCGCCGACCTCGGTCGCCTGCTGCGGGCACTCCACGCCGTCGCGCCGCAAGACGTGGCCGAGCTCGTCACGCGCGACGACCTCGCCCCCGAGCAGTGGCTCGACGAGGCCGCCGAGCACTACGCCACGGTCGCCGCCGCGATCCCCAGCGCCTACCGCCAAGTCACCCGTGAGTTCCTCGCCGCCGCGGCGCCACAGGCTCCGCCGCAGCTGCGCTTCTCGCACAACGACCTCGGCATCGAGCACGTGCTCGTCGACCCGCGCGCCGGCACGGTGACGGGCGTCCTCGACTGGGCTGATGCCGCGCTCGCCGACCCCGCCCGCGACTTCGGCCTGATCTACCGCGACCTCGGCCCCGCCGCGGCCGCCGCAGCCTTCAGCGCCTACGGACCGGACGCTGCCGTGGCACTCCGGGACCGCGCTGTCTTCCACGCCCGCTGCGCGCTGCTCGAGGACCTGGCCTTCGGGCTCGAGAACGGACGAGAGCCCTACGTTGAGAAGAGCCTCGCCGGCCTCGCATGGCTGTTCTCGCCGTGATGGCGCCGCGCCCATCACAACCGGCGGACGTGCGGCGACTGTCTCGCGAGCGCGAAGAGCTCGGCCTAGGACTCCGGGGCCACGGCCGCTGTGGTGGCGACACGTGGGAGACCAGCCGCGCGCATGATCGCCAAGCGCCCGGCCCCGGGCGCTCGGCAAGCGTGCGGCCGCGGCCCGCGAAGGCGCGGGTCAGGAAGCGGTCGTATCGGCGAACGCGGCGGGTGACGGCAGGGGTCGCTCGCGCGGGCGCACGGTGAGCACCGCCGAGTCGACTCGCGGGACCGGCCGAAAGGCGGCGGCTGGGATCCGGCGTCCGACGCGCAGTTCGAACCATGGCGCCCGCGTCGTAGGCGTCGGCGACCGAGCCGACGGATGCGGCGATGCCGAGGTCGGCGAGCCGCTGGGTGTAGCGGAAGCTCGTGTATTCGCTGCC
Source organism: Solirubrobacteraceae bacterium (assembly GCA_035563395.1). Classification (GTDB taxonomy): domain Bacteria; phylum Actinomycetota; class Thermoleophilia; order Solirubrobacterales; family Solirubrobacteraceae; genus DASQMT01. The sequence goes on along the minus strand of DATMVH010000733.1, from coordinate 1,003 downwards.
GCGGCCGGTGTGCGCCACCGGCTCGCGGCGCCCGGTTGGCGATGGTGGACCGCCATCTCCAGGGCGTCGAAAACGAGTCAGGTGCGTGGCGGTCTGCCAGCCGACGATCATGCGCGAGAAGACGTCGAGCACGAAGGCGAGGTACGCGAAGCCCTCACGGGTCTTGAGGAACGTGAGGTCGCAGACCCACAGCTCGTTCGCGCGCTCGGCGACGAAGCGCCGCTCGACCAGGTCCGCCGGCCGCGCCGCCGCCTCGTCGGCCACGGTCAGCCAGCGCCGCTTGCGACCCGGCTGCGCGCCGCAGATGCCGTGCCGACGCATCAGCCGCTCGACCCGGCAGCGCGGCGCCCGAACGCCCTGGCGGCGCAGCGCCTTCCACACGCGGCGAGACCCGTAGGCGCCGAAGCCGTGCGCGTGCACGGCGCGGATGCGCTCGAGCAGCACGGCGTCATCGAGCGCGCGCCGTGACGGCGGCCGGGTCTTGCGAGCGTAATAGGTGCTCGGCGCCAGGCCGAGCGTCCGGCAGATCGGCTCGACCCCGAAGCGATCTCGGTGCGCGTCGATGAAGCTCACCGCTTCGGCCGGGTCGGATCGAGCTCGGAAGCGAAAAAGGCGCTCGCCGCCTTCAAAATCTCGTTCGCGCGCCGCAGCTCACGGTTCTCGCGCTCAGGCTGCTTGAGCCGCTCGCGCTCAGCGGTCGTCAGGCGGTCGCTGCGAAGTCCGCCGTCGGCTTCGGCCTGCCGGACCCACAGCCGCAGCGTCTCGCGGTGCACACTGAGTGCCCTTGCTGCTCGGCGGGCGCACGCGCAGGAGCTCGCGAAAAGCCTCGGAGTGTCCGAGCAGACGCTGCGCAGCTGGCGTCTGTCGGCGCCGGGTGAAAACTGGGCCACCTGCGCCGGGTGAAAGGTGGGCCACTGGGGCTTGTCGTCCGATGGCCCGCGGAGCCTGGGCTCGTCTGCGCGGAGCGAGCTCGGGAGGACCGAGGTGGTCGGGGTGGAGCAGT
>DATMVH010000732.1:0-3377 GCA_035563395.1 Solirubrobacteraceae bacterium | reverse complement strand
CACCCGCAGCCGCCCGCCGTGGGCGCGCGCGACGGAGGCGGCGGGCCGGTCGGTCGTCAACCGGCCGCCGGCGCCCTCGACCGACCGCGCGAGCGTGCGGAACAGCGGCTCCCAGGATCCGCGCGGATAGCCGAGTCGCTCCTGCTTGGCGTCCTCGCCGCGCACGGAGCGCCGCAGTCGCAGCTTGCTCCACAGCCACACCATGGCGATGTCGTCCGCGCGGTCGCCGAACTTGCCGCGCAGCAGCGGGCCCCAGACCTCCTCCCACGCCTCGACGCCCATCCAGCGGCGGATCCACGTGCGCGCCGTCACGCGCTCGAACGGGCGCGGATCGGCGGCGAGCCGCTGCAACGCGACGACGGCCGCGCCGAGGCGGACGCGCGCCGGCGGGGACAGCGGCGGGAAGCGCAGGAGGTCGAGCGGCGTGGTGAACGGGTGCAGGGCGCCGCGCGCGTAGTAGGCGACGCTGCTCGGCCGCCACTCGACGGCGTCGCGCAGGCCGAGCTCGGCGTAGAGCGCCTGGATGTGGCCGTCCGAGGTGAAGAGGTGGTGGTAGTAGCGCTCGAGCCGGACGCCGCCGCCGGGCTCGAAGGTGGCCGCCTGCCCGCCGAGCCCGGGCCAGCGCTCGTAGACGTCGACGGCGTGCCCGGCGCGGCCGAGCCGGTGCGCCGCGGTGAGCCCCGCGACGCCCGCCCCCAGGACGGCGACCCTCACCGCGCGCCGGCCGAGGGCGCGCGCCCTCCCTCCTCGTCGGGCGCCTCGACGTTGGCGCGGTCGCGCACGATGTACAGCGGGCGGTGCTTGACCTCGTCGTAGATGCGCCCGACGTACTCGCCGATGATGCCGACGGTGATGAGCTGGATCCCGCCGAGCAGCAGGATGATCACGATCGTCGTCGGGACGCCGCGCGTGTAGATGTCCGCGTAGCGGGCCACGACCGTGAGCGGGATGGCCAGGAACGCGAGCAGCGAGAAGACGAAGCCGAGCAGGGTGGCGGCCTGCAGCGGGGCGTGCGAGAAGCTCGTGATCGCGTCGAAGGCGAGGCGGAACATCCGCGTCGTCGTGTACTTCGTGCGGCCGGCCGCGCGCGGGGCGCGCCGGTACGGGACCGCGGTCTGCGTGAAGCCCACCCACACGGTCATCCCGCGCAGGAAGCGCGAGCGCTCGGGCATGGCGAGCAGCGCGTCGAGCGGCGCGCGGTCGATCAGGCGGAAGTCGCCGGAGTTCTCCGCGAGGCCGATGCCGGCGACGCGCGAGAAGAGGCGATAGAACCAGCGCGCGGTGACGAGCTTGAACCGCGACTCCCCCTCGCGCGACTCGCGCACGGCGTAGACGACGTCGGCGCCGTGGCGCCACGCGTCGAGCATCTCGGGGATGAGCTCCGGCGGGTCCTGGAGGTCCGCGTCCAGCATCACCACGACGTCGCCGCGCGCGTGGTCGAGGCCGGCGCTGAGCGCCGCCTGGTGGCCGAAGTTGCGCGACAGCGTGACGACCTTGACCCGCTCGTCGGCGGCGGCGAGCTCCGCCAGCCGCGCCGGCGTGGCGTCCCGCGACCCGTCGTCGACGAGGATCAGCTCGACGTCGAGGCCCTCCACGGCCGCGAGGGTGCGCGCGTGGAAGGCCGCCACCGTGTCCGCCTCGTCGTGCAGCGGGGCGACGATGCTCAGCAGTCCGAGCTCCCGCACGCTCCTGAGTCTACGGCCGTAGACTCGCCTGGGATGGTCGAGGAGGCGACGCTCGAGCGCGAGCTTCACGCGGTGGGGACGCAGCTGGCGGGCGCGCTGCCGCGCCCCGCGCGCCACCCGCTCAAGGCCGCCGACGACAAGGCGATGGAGCTCGCCGCGCAGGACGCCGAGCTGAAGGCCGCGCTGTTCCGCTTCGTCGACGTCGTGCCCGCGTGCCGGTCGCTCGACGACCTCGCGCGCCACCTGGCGGGCTTCCTCGGCGAGGTCGAGGAGCCGCCTCCGCCCGTCGCCGTCGCGATGCGGATGTCGGGCAGCCGGACGGGCCGCAAGGCGCTCGGGGCGGCGGCCGCCGCCGGCGTCCGGCACATGGCGCACCGCTTCATCGTCGGCGAGACCCCGGAGGCGGCGCTCGGGGTGCTCCGCGACCTGTGGAAGGACGGCGTGGCGAGCTCCGTCGACCTGCTCGGGGAGATGACGGTCACGGCAGCGGAGGCCGAGCGCTACGCCGCGCGCTGCGCCCACGCCCTCGACGTCCTCGCCGCCGCGACGCGCTCCTGGCCGGCGCGCCCGCAGCTCGAGCGCGACGGCGCCGGGCCGCTTCCGCGCGCGAACCTCTCCGTGAAGGTCTCCGCCCTCACCCCGCTGCTGCGCCCGGACGCGCCCGAGCGCGGCAAGCGCGACGCCGCCGACCGCCTGCGGCCGCTGCTCCGCCGCGCGCGCGATCTCGGCGCGCATCTCCACATCGACATGGAGTCGCTCGACTCGCGCGACGCGGTGCTGGAGCTCGTGCTGGAGCTGCTGGCGGAGGACGAGTTCGCTTCCGGCCCGTCGGCGGGCATGGTCCTGCAGGCCTACCTGCGCGACTCGCCGGACACGCTCGATCGCGTGGTCGGATGGGTGCGCGACGGGGGCGCGGGCCGCGCTCACCCGCTGACCGTGCGGCTCGTGAAGGGCGCGTACTGGGACCACGAGATCGTCGAGGCCGCCCAGCACGGCTGGCAGCCGCCGGTGTTCGAGGTCAAGGCGGAGTCCGATCGCAACTTCGAGGAGCTCACGCGGCGGCTGCTCGACGCGCGCCGCGGGGGCTGCGGCCTGCGCGTGGCCATCGCCTCGCACAACCTGCGCTCGCTCTCGCACGCCATCGCCTACAACCGGATCCGCGGGGGCGACGACGTGGACCTCGAGCTTCAGGTCCTCCGCGGCCTCGGCGACCCGCTGCAGGCCGCGATCGCCGCGCACGGGCTGCGCGTGCGGGCGTACTGCCCGGTCGGCGACCTCGTCGCGGGCATGGCGTACCTCGTGCGCCGGCTGCTCGAGAACACGAGCAACGACTCCTTCCTCGCCGACCAGGCGCGCGGGGTCCCGCTCGAGGAGCTGCTCGCGCCCCCGGCCTGACCGCAGGCCGCCGGACCCGCGGCGTGCGGGTCCGGCGCCTGCGGGCGGGCCGCTCAGCGCGGCGGCACGAGCTCCGCGAGGCCGGCGCGCGGAAGCGTCCGCTTGCTGCCGCCGACCTGCAGCACGGTCTTGCCGCCCTCGGTGCGGGCGTGGCCCGCCACCCAGTCCGGGCCCTCGACGGTCGCCGACCTCGCGGCGTCGGCGCCGAGGCTCTGGATCGCGACGTTGTCGCCCGGCCCGCCGTCGGTCGTGTCCGTGCCGTCGCCGCCGAGCAGCACGTCGTCGCCCGCGCCGCCG
>DATMVH010000731.1:0-2434 GCA_035563395.1 Solirubrobacteraceae bacterium | reverse complement strand
GCCGAGCGGCCCGTGGCGGCGCTCGGCGCGCTGGCGCGCGCGTGGCGGCGCGAGCTCGGCGTCCCGGTGATCGCGGTCACGGGGTCCGTCGGCAAGACGTCGACGAAGGACCTGATCGCCGCGCTGATCGGCCCGCACCGCGCCGTCGCGGCCAGCCGCGAGAACTTCAACACCGAGATCGGCCTGCCGATCGAGCTGCTCTCCGCGCCGCCCGGGACCGAGGTGCTCGTGCTGGAGCTCGCGATGCGCGGCTTCGGCCAGATCGCGGAACTCACCGCGATCTGCGAGCCGGACGTCGGCGTCATCACGAACGTCGGTCCGGTCCATCTCGAGCAGGTGGGCTCGCTCGACGGCGTCGCCCGCGCCAAGGCGGAGCTGCTCGAAGGCATGCGCGACGGCGGGACGGCCGTCGTCCCGGCCGGCGAGCCGCGCCTCTCGCCGTACCTGCGCGACGCGCTGCGCGTCGTGCGCTTCGGGCCCGGCGGGGACGTCGACTTCCGCGACGGCCGCGTGGTGGCCGGCGGGAGGGAGCTCTCGCTCGACATCCCCTTCACCGCCGCCCACACCCGCCGCAACCTGCTCGCCGCGGTGGCGGCCGCGGAGGCCGTCGGCGTCCGGCCCGAGGGCCGGGTCGAGGTCCGCTTCTCCGCCCTGCGCGGCGAGCGCGTGGTGCTCGGCACGGGCGCCGTCGTGATCAACGACTGCTACAACGCCAACCCGCTCTCGATGCGCGCCGCCCTCGACGACCTCGCCACGCACGAGACGGAAGGCCGCCGCGTCGCGGTCCTCGGGGACATGCTGGAGCTCGGGCCGGGGGAGGCCGAGCACCACCGGGACATCGGCGCCTACGCCGCCGGCGCGGGCGTCGAGGTGCTCGTCGCGGTGGGCCCCCGGGCGGCTGCGATGGTCGGCCCGTTCGGCGGGGAGGCGCGGGCGGTCGGCGACGCCATGGAGGCCGCGGCGGTCGCGCGCGACCTGGTCGCTCCGGGTGACGTGGTGCTCGTCAAGGGATCGCGCGGCGTCGGCCTCGAGGTCGTCGCCGAGGCCCTGCGGGCGGAGGCCGGCGGCTGATGGGCGAGGTGCTCATCGGCGGGACCGCGTCGCTGCTCATCTGCATCTTCCTCTCGCCGAAGTTCATCTCCTTCCTCCGCGCGCGGGAGTTCGGGCAGCACATCCGCGAGGAGGGCCCGCAGGAGCACCACGCCAAGGCCGGCACGCCGACGATGGGCGGGCTGATCATCTTCACCGCCATCGCCGTGCCGTTCTTCCTGCTCACGAACCTCGACGCGCGCTCGCTCGGGGTGATCGGCGTGGCGCTCGCGTGCGCGGCGCTGGGGTTCGCCGACGACTACACGAAGCTCGTCAGGCGGCGCTCGCTCGGATTGAAGGGCCGCACGAAGCTGATCGTGACGATTCTCATCGCCGTGGGGTTGTGGCTCGTGGCCACGCGCGCCGCGGACCTCGCCGACACGCTCAACCTGCGGATCGTCGACGCCCAGCTGAACCTCGGCTACCTCTATCCCGTCTTCATCTACCTGGTCGTGGCCGGGACGACGTCGGCGGTGAACCTCACGGACGGGCTGGACGGCCTCGCCGCGGGCTGCGCGGCGATCGTCCTGCTTTCCTACATCGCGATCACGTTCACGACGCAGCAGACGGACCTCGCGCTGGTCGCCTCGTGCCTCGTCGGCGCCTGCGTCGGCTTCCTGTGGTTCAACTCGTTCCCGGCGTCAATCTTCATGGGCGACACGGGCTCGCTCGGCCTCGGCGGCGCGATCGCGGCGATGGCCGTGATGACGAAGACCGAGGTGCTGCTGATCATCCTCGGCGGAATCTTCGTGATCGAGGCGCTGTCCGTGATGATCCAGGTCTTCTCCTTCCAGACCTTCCGGAAGCGCGTCTTCCTGATGGCGCCGATCCACCACCACTTCGAGCTGCAGGCGTGGTCGGAGACGAAGATCATCCTGCGCTTCTGGATCGTCGCCGCGGTCTGCAGCGCCATCGGCTTCACGCTCTACCAGCAGTCCGTGTCCTGAGTGCACCGGATGTGTGCCGAAAGCGTGCAGCCGGGCCACGCCGGGCCGTCGCGCGTCTAGCGTCGCGCGCCATGAGCACGATCACCACCGAGCGGCTGCGCGAGGTCGTCGCGGCCATCCCACCCGGCTCATGGATGAGCTACGGCGACGTCGCGGCCGCGTGCGGCGGCAGCGACCGCCACGCCCGCACGCTGAACCAGCGCTTCCAGCGCGAGGACATCCCCGGCGCGCATCGCGTCTTGAAGGCCGACGGCACGGTCGGCGGCACGGCGCTCGGCGACCCCGCGGAGGTCCGGCGCCGGCTGGAGGCCGAGGGCCTCGAGTTCGAGGGCGGCCGCGCGGCCGCGAGCGCCCGCGTGCGGCCCGGCGTTCCGCCCCCGAGCGAGGCGTCGCCCGCG
>DATMVH010000730.1:0-2187 GCA_035563395.1 Solirubrobacteraceae bacterium | reverse complement strand
CCGGCTCAGCCGGCCCCGTCAGCCCGGCTGCTCGCAGGACAGCCGCGCGCGCAGGATCGTGCCGGCGCCGGGTGGGCTCTCCAGCTCGAGCGTGCCGCCGAGCGCCTCGACCCGGTCGGCGAGGCCGCGCAGGCCCGAGCCGGCGGCCGGGTCGGCGCCGCCGGTCCCGTCGTCGGTCACGTCGACGACCGCGGTGCCGTCCGCCCGGGTGACGCGCACCTGGACGCGCGACGCGCACGCGTGCTTCGAGGCGTTCGTGAGCGCCTCGGCGACGATGTAGTAGGCCGCGGCCTCGACGGTCCGCGGGAGCCGCCGGTCGAGCTCCAGGCGAACCTCGACCGGGATGCTCGCCCGGGCGGCCAGCGCCTCGAGCGCCGGCGCGAGCCCGCGATCCGACAGGACCGCCGGGTGGATGCCGCGCGCGAGCTCGCGCAGCTCCTGGAGCGCCTCGGCGAGCTCGGCGTCGGCCCGCTCCAGCAGCCGGCGCGCGTCGGCGCTGCCCTCGGGAAGCTGCTTGGAGGCGAGTCGCAGGAGCAGGGAGAGCCCGACGAGCCGCTGCTGCGCGCCGTCGTGGAGGTTGCGCTCGATCCGCCGCCGCTCGGCGTCGCCCGCCTCGATCACCCGCGCGCGGGAAGCGGCCACCTGGGCACGCGCCTCCGCGTTGGCCAGGGCGAGCGCGACGAGCTCGGCGAAGCTCGCCACGCGCCGCTCCGCGCCCGCCGGGAACGGCGTCTCGTCCTTGGTCGAGATCATGACCGCGCCCCAGAGCCGGCCCGCCAGCATGATCGGCGCGCCGACCGCGGACCGGAAGCCGAGCCGGCGCAGCATCTCGGCCGTGGAGCCCTCCACTCTCTCGAAGTCGTCGACGCGCGCAGGGCGGCCGGTCCGGAGGATCTGGCCCGAGACCGTGGGCCCGTCCAGCGCGAGGCGGATGCCGACCGGCACGGCATGGACGCCGCCGGTGCTCCAGGCGCCCACGACGAGGCCCTCGCGCTCCGACTCGAAGCGGAGCGTGTTCGCCGAGTTCGCGCCGAGGAGCCGGCCCACCTCCTCCGTCACCACGGCGAACAGCCGCGCCTGGTCGGCCTCGCTCGCCACCGCGGTCGCCACGCGGCGCAGCGCCGCCTGCTCCTCGGCCAGCGACCGCAGGGCCTCCTCGTCGCGCTTGCGGTGGGTGACGTCGCGGACGAATCCCGTGAACTGCGGCGGACCGTCGAGCCGCGGCTGCGTGATCGCGATCTCCACCGGGAACTCGCTGCCGTCGGCGCGCATCGCCGGCAGCTCCACCGGGTGGCCGAGCAGCGCGCCCTCCCCGGTGGCGACGTAGCGCGCGACGCCGCGCCGGTGCTCCTCCCGCAGGGACTCGGGGATGATCAGCTCCGCGAGCTCGCGGCCGACCATCTCGCTCGCGGCGTAGCCGAACGTCCGCTCCGTGGCGGGGTTCACCTCGACGACGCGGCCGTCGCCGTCCATGGTGATGATGGCGTCGAAGGCGGCGGCGAGGATCGCCGTCTTGCGCGCGTCGCTCTCGCGGAGGCGGCTCTCCCCGTGCCAGCGCTCGACGGCGTGGCCGATCCGCCCGCCGATGCTGGTGAGCGTGGCGAGCAGGTCGGGGTCCGGCTCGTGGACGGCGGAGGCGAAGAACTCGATCGCGCCGAGGACCTCGCTCGAGCCGGTGATGGGGAAGCACAGCGCGGACCGCAGGCCGGCGAGCGCCGCGCTCGGCGCCCGCGGGAAGTTGGGATCGGCCGGCACGTCGGCGATCCACGCCGGCTCGCCGCTCGCCCACACGCGGCCGGGAAGCCCCTGGCCGCGACCCAGGATCGTCCGAGCGCTCGCGCGCTCGAACGGCTCGTCGCCGGGCCACGTCGCCGCGCAGCGCAAGGCCGCGGACGGTCCGCCCGCGGGCGTCCACAACGCGCCCACCTCCCACCCGAGCGACTCGCCGATGGCCGCCAGCAGGCGCGCGTAGGCGGTCGCCTCGTCGCCCGCCTCCGCGAGCACGCGCGCGACGGCATGCTCCGCCCGCAGGAGCATCGCGGCGTCGTGATGCATCGCTTCCACGCTCGTCGCCCCGGAACCTCGACGACCTTACGTTCCCACATCGCCCGGCCCGGCGTGCGCGCGTCGCGGCTCGGCGGGGCGCGACAACGGCCCGATGGAGGCCCGCTGGAGGCCGCGGAGCGC
>DATMVH010000729.1:0-2046 GCA_035563395.1 Solirubrobacteraceae bacterium | reverse complement strand
CGACTCCTCGCCCGCGGTGGCCGCGTGCGAGCGGGCGCGCTCCGCCTCCTCGGCGGCCGCCCGGCGGCGTTCCTCCGCCTCGCGGCGCTTCTGCTCGCGCTTGGCCTGCTCCTCCTCGGCCGCCTTGCGCGCCTCCTCGGCCTTGGCGACCTCCTCCTCGGCGCGGCGCTCGTCGGTGACCCGGACCTCCTCACGGATCTCCGACGCACGCGCCTCGGCGGCGGTGCGGTCGGCCTGCGCGGCGGCCTCGTCCCGCGCGGCGGTCTGCTGCGCCTGCGCGGGATCGGTACGGGTCGCGTCGTCGTCGTCGCCGGCCGCCACGGCGCCCGGCTTCTGCGGATCGTCGCTCACTCGGGGGGCTCTTCCCCGAAGGCGCGAACCCAAATCAGGTGCGCTGCCTTCGTCGTGGCGATGGAGGCCAGTGCGCCGAGCGCGGCGAGCAGCCCCGACCACATCAGGCGCTTGACCATGTCGTTGTCCGTCATCGCGCGCGGAGTCTACGCGGCGGGGACGTCGGAATGCGCGTCGAGGCCGTCGCAGATCGTCACGACGACGAAGTCCTTGGCGCGGTCGTAGGCGTCCTCGCCCTCCTCCAGCCAGCCGAAGATCCAGCCCGTCAGCACCTGCTCGATCGCGCCGTAGAAGGCCATCGCGGCGAACTCGGCGCTCACCACGGAGCGGAAGGTGCCGTCGGCCTGCGCGGCGGCCACGATCGCCGCGATGCGCTGGTAGGCGCGCTGGATCACGTCGATGTGCGTGCCGCCGAACGTGTTCGCCGCGCGCGTGACCTCCACGATGATGACCTTCATCAGCTCGGGGTCGTGGCGATAGGACTCCACGATGAACGACGCGATGGCGTGCAGCTTCTCGCGCGCGGGGATGGGGCGCTGGTCGATCTCCCCGATCGCCGCGAGCAGGAGCTCCCAGCGCTCGAGGAACAGCGTGTCGAGCACCTCGTCCTTGGACTGGAAGTAGTGGTATACGAGCCCGTAGGCGACGCCCGCCTCGTCGGCGATGTCCGAGACGCGGCAGGTGTGGAAGCCCTGCCGCGCGAAGACCCGGACGGCCGCGTCCAGGATCAGCCGCCGCTTGTCGACGGCCGCCGACTTCACGCGTGGGCCTCCTGCGGCCACCGGTACGCGAGCGGGCGCCGATTCGCGAGCGACGGCACCTTCGCGCGGATGTCGGCCTGCCGCCCGAGGTCCAGGTCGGCGACGACGACGCCCGGCGCGTCCTGCGCCTGCGCGAGCACGACGCCCCACGGGTCGACGATCATCGAGCGTCCGCCCGTCTGGATCCCCGGAGCGTGCTCCCCGACCTGGTTGGCGGCGACGACGAAGCACTGGTCCTCGATCGCGCGGGCGCGCAGGAGGACCTCCCAGTGCTCGCGCGTCGTCGCGAGCGTGAAGGCGGCGGGAACGGCCAGGATGCGCGCTCCCCGCACGGCGAGGATGCGGTAGAGCTCCGGGAAGCGGAGGTCGTAGCAGATGCTCAGCCCGACCTCGACGCCCCCCGCCGTCTCCGTGAGCACGACCTCCTCGCCGGCGTCCTCGATCGCCGACTCGCGATACACGCGCCCGCCGACCTCGACGTCGAACATGTGGATCTTCCGGTACACGGCGCGGTCCTCACCGTCCGGCCCGATGTGGACGGACGTGTTCGCGCCCCGCTCCGCGTCCTCGACGCGCTCGGCGATGGAGCCGGCGATCAGGTCGATCCCGAGCTCGCGCGCGGTCGCGCGCGCCCACCGCAGCGCCGGGCCGTCGAGCGGCTCGGCGCCGGCGGCGATGTCCTCGGGGCGCCCGTACACCGACCACTTCTCCGGCAGCACGACGAGCTCGGCGCCGCGCGCCGCCGCCTCGCGCGTGAGCGCGTCTGCGGCCTCGAGGTTGCGGTCGCGGTCCTGGGTTGACGTGAGCTGCACCGCCGCAGCGCGCATGGGGTCCGTCCTCTCTTTCGCGCGGATCGACCCGCCGGTCGCTCTCCTGGGGCCGCCGAGGATACCGGCGCTCAAGCCACGGCGCCCGCCGTGCGCAGCGCCGCGAC
>DATMVH010000728.1:0-3036 GCA_035563395.1 Solirubrobacteraceae bacterium | reverse complement strand
TCGCAGCCGGCGCCGCACGGCGCCGACTCCGCGGCCACCCCCGACGACTACGTCCGCCGCCTCGGCGACGGGGAGGTCCTCGCCCGCGCGATCCGGCACGCCGTGGAGCGCAGTCGCACGCAGGCGGCGCTCGCCCAGAGCGCGCTCCGCGACCCGCTCACCGGCCTGCCGAACCGCGCGCTGCTGGCCGACCGCATCGCGAACGCCTTCAGCCGCCTGCCGCGCTCCGGCCGGAAGCTCGCCGTCCTCTGCCTCGCGCTCGACGGCTTCAAGCTCGTCAACGACTCGCTCGGGCACGCGGCCGGGGACGAGCTGCTCATGCAGGTCGCCGCGCGGCTGCGGACGAGCATGCGCCCGTCGGACACCGTCGCCCGCCTCGGCGGCGACGTGTTCGCGATCCTCTGCGACGAGATGGCCCCCGACGCGGAGGCCGAGCCGATCGCGCGGCGCATCCTCACCGCCCTGAACGCGCCGTTCCCGCTGGCGGAGGGCGAGCACCACCTCGGCGGCTCGATCGGCATCGCCGTCTCGGGCGTCGGCGGCGACCCGGCCGCGGTCCTGCGCCAGGCCGACGCGGCGATGACCGCCGCGAAGCGCCAGGGCGGCGGCTGCGCGCACTACGAGGCCCAGATGGGCGACGAGGCGCTGCACCGCCTCACGCTCCACAACGAGCTGCACCGCGCCCTGGAGCGCTCCGAGCTGGTCCTCCACTACCAGCCGCAGGTGTCGCTCGGCGGCGGCGCGCCGACGGGCGTCGAGGCGCTCGTGCGCTGGGAGCATCCCGAGCGCGGCATGGTGCCGCCGGGCGACTTCATCCCGCTCGCGGAGGCGTCGGGGCTCATCGTCCCGATCGGGCGCTGGGTCCTGCGCGAGGCCTGCGAGCAGCTCGCGCGCTGGACGGCCGCGGGCGGCCGCATGGCTGCGCTCAGCATGGGCGTGAACCTCTCCGCGCGCCAGCTCGCCGACGCCGACCTCGTCGACGACGTCGCCCGGATCCTCGCCGAGACCGGCGTCGATCCCGCACGCGTGTGCCTCGAGATCACCGAGACCGCGGTGCTGGACGACGTCGAGCTCGCCGGCGAGCGCCTCACGGCGCTGAAGGCGCTCGGCGTCAAGCTCGCGATCGACGACTTCGGCACGGGCTACTCCTCGCTGAGCCAGCTCGGGCGGTTCCCCGTCGACGTGCTGAAGATCGACCGCTCGTTCGTCCGCGCGATGGACGACGGCGGCGGCCAGGCGCGCGGCCGCGGCGTCGTCGCGGCCGTCATCACGCTGGCCGGCGCGATGGGGCTCGAGCCAGTCGCCGAGGGCGTGGAGCGCGAGGCGCAGGCCAAGGTCCTGCGCGCGCTGGGCTGCCCGTCGGCCCAGGGCTTCCTCTTCTCGGCCGCGCGCAAGGCCGCGGAGCTCGAGCAGCTCGTCCTGTCCGAGCTCGACGTGCGCGCGCCGCTGCGCGTGCTCGTGTGCGACGACGCCGCGGACCTGCGCGCGCTCGTGCGGGCGTCGCTCGAGCGCGACGGCTCCGGCGAGGTCGTCGGCGAGGCCGCGGACGGTGCGGCCGCCGTGACGCTCGCGGCCGAGCTGCTGCCCGACGTGGTCGTCCTCGACATCCAGATGCCGGGCGTGGACGGCCTCACCGCGCTGCCGGAGATCCGCCGCGCCGCACCCGGCGCGGACGTCGTCGTGCTCTCGGGCTACGAGGGCAGGGCGACGGCGTCGCGCGCCCTCGAGCTCGGGGCGCGCCGGTTCGTCGCGAAGCCGGCGGGCATCGACGAGATCGTCGAGGCGATCCTCGGCGGCTGAGCGGCGCGGGCTACGCCGCGGCGAGCGTCGCGTTCGCCGACCAGCCGCCCTCGTAGGCGCTGACCCGGCCGTCGCGCACGAGGACGATCCGGTCGGCGATCCGGTCGAGGAAGTACCGGTCGTGGGAGACCGCGATCACCGTCCCGTCGTAGCGCTCCAGCGCGTCCTCCAGGACCTCGATCGAGTCGATGTCGAGGTGGTTCGTCGGCTCGTCGAGGACGAGGCAGTTCGCGCCGTCCTCCATGAGCAGGAGCAGCGCGAGGCGCGTGCGCTCGCCGCCGCTGAGCGACGACACCGGCCTGCGAGCCTGCTCGTAGTCGAACAGGAACCGCATGAGGCGGCGCACGGCGGCCTCCTCGGACATCGATCGCCCGGCGCGCAGCGCGTCGATCACCGTCGCGTGCCGCGAGACGCGGTCCGTCGCCTGCGAGAGGTAGCCGACCTCGATCGCCGGCCCCCGCCACACCGACCCGGCGGCCGGCGCGAGGTCGCCGGCGAGGACGCGCAGCAGGACGGTCTTGCCGGCGCCGTTGGGGCCGACGACGCCGACACGCTCGCCGCGGTGGACCTCCAGGTCGACGTCGAAGAGGACCGGCACGTCGCCGAAGGCGACGTCCACGCCCTCGAGCGCGACGACGCGCTGCCCGCCGCGGGCGCCGCTGCGGAGCGCGAGGCCCATGCGGCGGCGCTCGAACACCGGGCGCTCGATCTTCTCCATCCGGTCGATCTGCATCTGCTTGACGCGCGCCTGCGTCGCCGCGCGGCGGTTCACCGTGATGTGCGCCCAGTGCTTGAAGCGGCGCACGGCCTCCTCGAGCCGGGCGATCTCCTTCTGCTGGGCGACGTAGCGCTCCCGGCGGCGCTCGAGCTCGAGCCGGCGCGCGACCGTGTAGGCGGAGTAGGCGCCGGGCCACATCCGCACGCGCCCGCCGTCGAGCTCGGCGATCGCCGCGACGCACTCGTCGAGCAGGTAGCGGTCGTGCGAGACCATCACCACCGCGCCGTCGAAGTCGCGGATCATCGCCTCCAGCTGCTCCCGGCGGCTCATGTCGAGGTGCGCCTCGGGCTCGTCGAGCAGGAGCACGTCGGGCCGCCGGGCGAGGCACGCCGCGAGCGCGACGAGCTTGCGCTGCCCGCCCGAGAGCTCGCGCGTGGGGCGGGCGACGTCCGCGTCCTCGAGGCCGAGGCCGCGGAGGTGGTGCCGCGCCTCGCCGGCCGCCGAGTCGCCGCCGGCGG
>DATMVH010000727.1:0-3170 GCA_035563395.1 Solirubrobacteraceae bacterium | reverse complement strand
CGCGCGCGAGGGCGAACGTGACGGGATCGACGGCCGCCGCCACGACCGCGCCGCGCTCGGCGAAGGCGGCCGCCACCGCCGCCTCCACGTCGCCCGGCCCGAGCCCCGGCACGGAGTCCGCCACGGCCCCCGCCGTCGCGGGATCCCAGTCGATCCCGAGCGCGTCGTAGACGTCGGTGAGGACCGCCCGGACGGGCGACGGGTCGGCCGCGACGATGGAGGCGGCGAACAGGTAGCCGCCGCGCACGACGCGCTGCGCGGTGCCGACGAGCTTCGTGCGCCCGCCCGCGTTCACGCTGTGCGCGCCGCGGCAGAACTCCCCCGCAACCGCGCCGGTGCGCGCGTCCACGCCGAGTGACCTAAGGCCCCCCGCGAGCACCTCGGCCAGCTCGGCGAAGCGGTCCTGCACGCCGCTGATCGGATCGGGATCGGCGACCACGAGGTCGAGGACCACCGATTCGGCGTGGTAGGCGACGGCCTGCCCGCCCGGGCCGCGCAGGACGGGCTCGAACCCGTGGTTCCGCGCGGCGCGGACCGCGTCGTCGAATCCGGGCCGCAGCGCGTCGAGCCGGCCGAACGCGACCGTCGGGCCGGGGCGGTACAGGCGCAGGGTCGATGGAAGCTCGCCGCCGCTCACGCGCGCGAGCAGCGCGACCGCGACGGCGACGTCGAGCGCGCTGCTTCCCGACCCCTCGTGCCGGACGAGCGCGAGCCGCGACGGCGCCGCCACGTCCTCACGCAAACGCACCGACGCCCGTGATGTCGCGCCCCACGATCAACGTCTGGATCGTCTCCGTGCCCTCGTAGGTGTGGATGACCTCGATGTCGCCCATGTGGCGCACCACGTGGTGCTCGAGCAGGATCCCGTTGCCGCCGAGGAGGTCGCGCGCCTCGGCGATCACCCGCCGCGCCGTGCGCGTGTTGTGGAGCTTGGCGAGCCCGGCGATCGTGTCCGAGAGCCGGCCGCCGGCCTCCAGCCGGGCGAGCTGCATGCAGTAGAGCTGCATCCCGGTGACGTCGGCGAGCATCTTCACGAGCTTGTCCTGGACGATCTGCGTCGCGCACAGCGGCCGGCCGAACTGGCGCCGCTCCTTCGCGTACGTCAGCGCCGCGTCGTACGCCGCGACCGCGTGGCCGAGTGCCGCCCACGCGCAGGTCACGCGCGTCGTGACCAGGACGCGCGCGGCGTCCTTGAAGCTGCGCGCCCCGGGGAGCCGGTCCGCCTCGGGCACGCGTACGCCGTCGAGCTCGATCTCCGCCTGCCAGATCGCGCGCGTCACCGCCTTGCCGACCATCGTCCGGGCCGAGAAGCCGGGCGTCCCGGCGCGGACGAGGAAGCCCTTGACCTGGCCGTCCTCAGCCGAGCGGGCCCACACGACCACGACGTCGGCGATCGAGCCGTTGCCGATCCATCGCTTGGCGCCGTCCAGCACCCACTCGTCCCCCTCGCGGCGGGCGCTCGACTCGAGCGCGACGGAGTCCGAGCCGTGCTCCGGCTCGGTCAGCGCGAACGCCCCGACCCGGTCGAGCCGCGCCATGCCCGGGAGCCACTCCTCCTTCTGCTCCTCGGAGCCGAGCATGTCGATCGCCTTCATGGCGAGGCCCGACTGGACGGCGTGGAAGGTCCCCAGGCTGCCGTCGCCGCGGTGCAGCTCCATGTTGACGAGCCCCCGCGCGAGCGGGGTCATCCCCGGGCAGCCGTGGCCCACGATGTCGTCGCCGATGAGGTGCAGCTCCGGCAGGCGCCGCATGAGCGGCCAGGGGAGCTCGGCGCGCTCCCAGTACTCGTTGATGGCGGGCAGCACCTCCTCGTCGACGAACCGGCGCGTCGCGATGAAGTGGTCCCACTCCGCGTCGCTGAACTGCTCGCGCACGTAGAAGTAGTCGGTCGCGAGCGCCTTGCCGAGGTGCGCGTACGGGACGGTCGGTGCGGACATGACCTCGACGGTATTCGCTCAGGACGCTCCCAGGCGGCTCCGACGGTCGTCCCACCGCAGCGGCCGACCATCGTGACCATGTCAGCCACGTCACCGAGGTCCGCGCGGTTTGTCCACCCGGCGACGCGGGCGGACCCCCAGATCGAGATCGTCGTTCCCGTCTTCGACGAGGAGCGGGCGCTCGCGGACAGCGTCCGCCGCCTCCACCGCTTCCTGTCCGCGGAGTTCCCGTTCTCGTGGCGCATCGTGATCGCCGACAACGCGAGCACGGACGCCACGCCGTGGATCGCGCGCGAGCTGCGGTCGGAGCTGCGCGGCGTCGACGTGCTGCGGCTCGAGCGCAAGGGGCGCGGCCGCGCGCTGCGCGAGGCGTGGTCGGCGAGCCGCGCGCAGGTCGTCTGCTACATGGACGTCGACCTGTCGACGGACCTGCGGGCGCTGCTGCCGCTCGTCGCGCCGCTCCTCTCGGGGCACTCGGACCTGGCCATCGGCAGCCGGCTCGCGCACGGCGCGCGCGTCGTCCGCGGGCCGCAGCGGGAGCTCATCTCGCGCTCCTACAACCGCCTCCTCCACGCGACGCTGCGCGCCCGCTTCAGCGACGCGCAGTGCGGCTTCAAGGCCGCCCGGCGCGACGCGCTCGACGGCCTGCTCGCGGAGGTTCGCGACGACGGCTGGTTCTTCGACACGGAGCTGCTCGTGCTCGCGCAGCGGCGCGGCCTGCGGATCCACGAGGTGCCCGTCGACTGGGTGGACGACCCGGACTCGCGCGTGGACATCGTCCGCACCGCGCTCGACGACCTGCGTGGCGTCGCGCGGCTCGCCATGAGCTCCTCCGTGGTGCGCTTCGGCATCGTCGGCCTGCTCAGCACGCTCGCCTACGTCCTGCTCTACCTGCTGCTGCGGGCACCGCTCGGGCCCGGGATCGCGAACGCGCTCGTGCTCGCCGTCACCGCGGTCGGGAACACCGCGGCGAACCGGTGGCTGACCTTCGGCGTCCGCGGGCGGGAGCGGCTGCTGCGCCACCACGCGCAGGGCGCCGCCGTGTTCGTGCTCACGCTGGTCCTCACGAGCGGCGCGCTCGTCCTGTTGCACGGGATCGACCCGGCGCCGGCGCGTGCGGTCGAGGTGGCGGTGCTCGTGGTGGCGAGCGCGTGCGCGACCGTGTCGCGCTACGTCGCGCTGCGCTGGTGGGTGTTCGCGCGCGGCGAGCGCGCGGCGCCGGCGCCGGAGCGG
>DATMVH010000726.1:0-3759 GCA_035563395.1 Solirubrobacteraceae bacterium | reverse complement strand
TCGACCCGGCGGGCTGGCGCGACGAGCGCCCGCCGGAGCTGATCGGCGACCGCGAGGAGATGTACCGCGCCCGCGATCTCGGCCCCTACCGGCGGCGCGACGCCGGCCTCTACGACAGCGGCCTCACCGATCGCTATCCGGGCCTGCGCGGCAGCGGGGCGCGCGACCCGCGCATCCGCTCGACCGGCCCCGGCCCCGGCGCGGGCACCGATCAGGATCCCGACCGCGCCGCGATGCTCGCCGCCCGGATCGCGATCGTGGCCACGATCGTCGCCGGGCAGCTGTGGGCGCTGACCGTGATGCTCGACGCCTGGCACGAGCACGACGAGGCGCAGACCTGGCTGCTGCTCGCCTTCGAGGCCTTGTCCTTCGTCCTCGCGCTCGTGGTGTGGCGGGCGGGGACGAGCGAGCGGTAGGGCGGGTCAGCCGCGCCGCATGAGCCGCGCGACCGCCGCCATGAGCTCGTTCGTCTTGTCGACCTGATCGTCGGCCTCCGCGCCCATGACGCAGTGGCGGGCGTGCTCGTCGAGCAGGCCGAGGGCGACCTTGTCCAGCGCGGCCTGCACCGCGGAGATCTGCGTGAGGACGTCGATGCAGTAGCGGTCGGCCTCGACCATCCCCTGGACGCCGCGGACCTGGCCCTCGATGCGCCGGAGGCGGTTGAGCAGCGCGTCCTTGTCGGCGCTGTAGCCGCGGGTCGGCGTGGTGGGGGCGGTCTCGGTGGGCGGCATGGGAGTCTCCTGGGGCGATCGCACCGAGGAGCGTAGCGTACCCCGCCCGGGTATGCTAGGGTCCTGCGCCGGATCGCCGTGAGCCCGCCCGCCGACACCCGCGAGTACACCGTGCACGGCATGACCTGCGCGCACTGCGTCGCCTCGGTGCGCGAGGAGGTCGCGGAGGTCCCCGGCGTCCGGGACGTTGACGTCGAGCTGGCCTCCGGGCGCCTCACCGTGTCGGGCGACGGACTCGACGACGACGCGATCCGCGCGGCGGTCGCCGAGGCCGGCTACGACGTCGCGGCCTGACGCCGCGCCGCCCGCTACTTCCCCGTCGTCCGGTGCCCCGCGACGTGCCCGTGCCCGCGCCGCGCGCGGCCTGCCGCCGGTCCGCCCCGCAGGCCGGCGCCGCCGGAGCCGGTGCGCCGGATGGCCCGGCGCAGGACCTCGTCCTGCTCGCCGTCGGTGGTGCGCGTGCGCACGAGCTTCGGATGCAGCGTGCGGAAGACCGCGCCGCGCTCCTGGTCCGCGACGGCGACCTCGACCCGCACGAGGCTCGGGGCATGGACGACGATGCCGTCGACCTCTTCGCCGTCGGCCACCACGGTCACCAGCTGACCTTCGCGAAACGACCTCATGCGCGGAGCCTACCGGCGTCCGGCGCGTGCTGGGAACCGCTCGCCTGCCCGGAGCGGCCGCCTCCATCTTCATCCTCGGCATGGCCGCGATCGTCACCCTGCCGATCACACCGAGGCGACGGCGTGCGCGGGGGTGGCCGCCGCGGTCGGCGCGGTCCGCACTGCCGAGGCGTCACCGTCGACGAACGAGGCGCCGAGGCGCTGCGCATGCCGGCGACGACGGTCTCGGACCTGTTCGCCGCCCGCTGACGGCCGCGCCGGAGAGTTGCCCTGCGGCGGGCCGGCCGGTACCCTCGGCGGGCGCCCTCCTCCGAAAACCGGCAAGTGCCGAGGGCAGGTGGTGACTTTGATGCGTGCCGCCACGGAACACCCCACGTCGCGCCTCCGGGGCTGAAGCCCCCGCCCGCTGCGCGACGCCCTCGTTCCCGCCAAGCCCTTCCCGGAGGTCCCACCTTGTCGCGCGCACAGCGCAGCCGCGGCCGGCGCCGCGGTCCCGAGACGTTCCGGTGCCGTCACTGCCGGCTCGACGTGTCCATGGACGCGCCCGGCAGCCGCCACCGCAATCACTGCCCCGGCTGCCTCTGGAGCCGGCACCTCGACGACGGCGTGCCCGGCGACCGCGCGTCGCCGTGCGCGGCGTCGATGGAGCCGATCGCCGTGAGCGTCCGCGAGGACGGCGAGTGGGCGCTCGTCCACCGGTGCGCGGGCTGCGCGACCGTGCGGCTGAACCGCATCGCCGGCGACGACAACCCGCTCGCGCTCATGCGGCTCGCTCGCCGCCCGCTCGAGCACCTGCCGTTCCCGCCCGAGCACCTCGCCGCGCGGTGAGCGGCGCTACTTGCCCGAGCGGCCGCGGCCCGCCTGGCCGAACTTCGAGCGGCTCCAGCCCTTGACGGGCTTGTCGCGCGGCAGCGCCTGCTTCGGCGGCTTGGGCGGCTTCGCGATTCCCGGCTTGCGGCGCGTGTCCATCGACGGCGAAGGCTACTGGCCGGCCGAGGAGGACACGTAGTCCGCCACCGCCTCGGCCTCCTCGCCGACGAGCAGGTTCTCCGGCATCGCGCCCGGGCCGGTCCGCAGCGCGTTCAGCACCCGGGCGTGGTCGGGGCCGAGGTCGTCGAGGTTCGGCCCGACGGCGCCTGTCGTCCCGGCGTCGGCCAGCGTGTGGCAGCCGCCGCACGTGGTGCTGAACAGCTCCTTGCCGCTCGCCGCCTGCTGCGTCGGCGCGGGCGTCGACTCGCCGCCTCCGCTCCCGGAGTCGTCGCCGCCGCAGCCTGCGGCGGTCGCGAGCGCGACACACACGGTCCCCACCACGATGCTTCGTCTGCGCAGCATCGGGCAATCGTACGGCCCAGGGGCGCCGGGCGCGGCGCCGCGGGCGCAACGCCGCTCGCCGCCCTCGACAACCGGCCGCGCGCTCTGTAGCTTCGCGCGGCCGCGTCCGGTGGTGAGGGCCGAGCCGCGGCGGCCGCCCCGGGCCTGCCGGGCACACGACGAAGGGGAGACAGTCCATGCATCGCCGAGCGGTGGCCGTCGCCGCCGTCGCCATCCTGGTTCCTGCCGCCTTCGCGGGCGCCGCGTCCGCCCAGGAGGACAGCGTCCGCATCCGGATGACCGAGTTCGCGTTCCGGATGCCCGACAACCTGGACGCGGGACGGACGAGGATCACCTTCCGGAACGCGGGCGAGTTCCAGCACAACTTCACGGTCGTCAGCGCGCTCGGCGGCGGCCGGGCCTTCAGGAGCGCGACGATCGAGGGCGGCCGCACGCAGTCCAAGACGGTGAGCCTGCGGCCGGGCGCCTATGTCGCGGTGTGCACGGTGTTCAACGGCGGGCACCTCGCGCAGGGCATGCACACCACGTTCACGGTCGGCGAGTTCGACCAGGAGTCCGGGGAGTGGGGGCCGTAGGCGTGAGCGAGCGGGGCCGGCGGCGACGCCGGCCCGGGCGGATCGCCTGAGGGCCGGCGTGCGCGCGGGCAGGGGGATCACCGTCGTCGTCGCGGCGCTCGCGATGGCGTGGACGGGCGCCGCGCCGGCGCTCGGCGCGCTCCCGCGCGCGTATCGCGTGCAGGCCGTCGACCGCCCGGTGCCCGAGGTCGGCGGGGCGTTCGGCCAGGGCTTCGTGAACGCGGGCGACGTCAACCGCGACGGGCGCGACGACCTCCTCGTCGGGACGGACCAGCGCGGCGGCGGGACCGGTCCGGTCTTCGTGATCAGCGGCGCCGACGGCGCGACGCTCCGCACGATCCCCCAGCCGGATCCCGGCGGAAGCGGCGGCCCGTCCGGGTTCGGCGGCCACGTGGGCGCGCTCGCTGACCTCGGGAGCTGCCCGGGCGGCGTGCCGGGGACCACCTGCGGAGGGCCGGCGATCGGTCCGCCGGACGGCGTCGCCGAGCACCTCGCGAC
>DATMVH010000725.1:0-6337 GCA_035563395.1 Solirubrobacteraceae bacterium | reverse complement strand
GTGGCCGGTGGCGGCCTCGCCGCCGGCGGAGGTCGCGACCACCCGCTCGACGCGCGGCAGCACGAGCACCTCGTGGACCTTGCCGCCGCCGACGACGCGCTCGGCGAGCCCGAACGGGTCGCGCAGCACGAGCGCGGGCGGCGCCAGCACGCGCCGGCCGCGCCGGCCGAAGGTCACCTCGACGCGGATGCGCGCACGCCGGCGGCCCGCCCGCAGGCGCACCGGCTCGGGCAGCAGCGGCTCGTCGACGTAGCCCGGCGGCAGCGGCAGGCGCCCGCCCTTCACCTCGACCAGGACCTCGAGCGGCTGCTCCTCGACCACGCTGCGGCGCGAGACCACGCGGCGGATGCTCGCGCCCCAGCCGCCGAGGCCGATCCACGCGGCCGCGCCCGCCGCGAGCAGCAGGAGCGCCGCGCCCGTGACGTAGAGCGGCTCCGCGTCGAACGTGCCCGCGACGAGCAGCAGGAGGATCCCGAGGCCCGCGCAGCCGAGCGCCGAGCGCATCGCGGCCTCAGAGCGCCGGCGTGCCGGCGATGGCGTCGGCGACGATCGCGCCGCGCTCCACCCCGGCCGCCTCGGGCACGAGCATGATCCGGTGCGCCAGCACGGCGGGCGCGAGCGCCTGCACGTCGTCGGGCAGCGCGTGGTCGCGACCCTCCACGAGCGCGAGCGCCTTGGCGGCGCGCAGGAGCATCAGGCCCGCCCGCGGCGACGCTCCCAGCTCCACGCGCGCGTCCGCGCGCGTGTGACGAAGCAGGGCGACGATGTAGTCGCGCAGCGCGCGCGAGGCGTGGACCCGCCGCGCGGCGTCCTGCGCGACGAGGATGTCGGCCACGTCGACCACCGGCTCGAGGTCGAGCACGCGGTCGCCGCCCTCGTGGCCGGCGAGCATGCCCGCCTCGTCGTCCGCGTCCGGATACCCGAGCGACAGGCGGACCATGAAGCGGTCGAGCTGCGCCTCCGGCAGCGGATAGGTGCCCTCGTACTCGACGGGGTTCTGCGTGGCGAACACCACGAACGGCCGCGCGAGCTCGTGCGAGTGGACATCGACGGTCACGTGGCGCTCCTGCATGCACTCGAGCAGCCCCGACTGCGTCTTGGGCGACGCGCGGTTGATCTCGTCCACGAGCACCACGTTGGCGAAGATCGGCCCGGGCCGGAACTCGAAGCGCGCCTCGCGCTGGTTGTAGACGTTGGTGCCGACGATGTCGGCGGGCAGCAGGTCGGCCGTGCACTGCACGCGCGCGAACTGGCAGTCGATCGTGCGCGCGAGCGAGCGGGCGAGCGCGGTCTTGCCGACGCCCGGATAGTCCTCCACGAGGATGTGGCCCTCCGCGAGGAGGGCGACGACGACGTGCTGCAGGATGCTGTCGCGCACCTTGACGGCGCGGCGGATGTTCGCGCCGACCCGCTTCGCGACGTCCGCGGCGGCGTCGACCTCCGCCTGCGCGACGGTCTCTGGCAAGGGGTCCAGCGGCTCCATCTCCTTTGTCACACCTTTATGTCAGAAGATGAAGGGCGGCTCAACACGCTGTCGAGGATGGCGCGCGCGACCGCCTCCTTCGCCGCGCGCGGCACGACCCGCTCGCCGTCGGCGGTGACCACGGTCACCTCGTTCTCGGGCGCATCGAACGCGATGCCCGGCACCCCGACGTCGTTGAGCACGACCGCGTCGAGGCCCTTGCGCGCAAGTTTCCCGCGCGCGTGCGCGAGCGCGTCCGGCCCGGTCTCCGCCGCGAAGCCGACGAGCACCTGGCCGGAGCGGCGCCGGGACGAGAGCGCCGAGAGGACGTCCTCCGTGCGCTCGAGCTTCAGCTGGATCTCAGCCCCCGCATCCGCCTTCCTGATCTTCCCGGCGGCGGGCTCGGCGGGGCGATAGTCGGCCACCGCGGCGGCCATGAGCAGGACGTCGGCGGCGGGGAACTCCCGCTCGCACGCCATCGCGAGCTCGGCCGTGGTCGTGACGTCGAGGTAGCGGACCCCCGGTCGGCGCGGCAGGGAGACGTTCGCCGCCACGACGGTCACGCGCGCGCCGCGGCGGGCGGCCTCGTCGGCGAGCGCGAACCCCATGCGGCCCGACGACCGGTTGCCGACGAAGCGCACCGCGTCGATCGGCTCGCGCGTCCCGCCCGCGGTCACGAGCACGGACAGGCCGTCGAGGTCGCCGCCGCCGGCGGCGCCGAGCGCCGCCTCCGCCGCCGCGAGCAGCTCGGGCGGCTCCGGCAGCCGGCCGATCCCCCACTCCCCCGGCGACCCGAGCGAGCCCGTGCCGGGCTCGAGCACCGTCGCGCCCCGCGCGCGCAGCGTGTCGAGATTCGCGCGCGTGGCGGGATGCTCGTACATGGCCGCGTTCATGGCCGGGGCGAGGACGAGCGGGCGGCGGCAGGCGAGCGCGGACGCGCAGAGGAGGTTGTCGGCCTGCCCCGCGGCGAGCTTGGCGAGGGTGTTGGCCGAGGCCGGGGCGATGAGGAAGACGTCCGCGCGGTCCACGAGCTCGAGGTGCGAGAGCGGCGCGTGCGGCGGCGCGGGGTCGCCCGGGAAGGCGCCGCGCAGCGGGTCGGGCTCCCACTCCGTGACGAGCACGGGCGCGCCGGTGATCGCCGCGAACGACGCCGGGCCGACGAAGCGCCCGGCCGCCTCCGTCTGGATGACCCGGACGGCGTGGCCGGCCTTCAGCGCGAGCCGCGTCAGCTCGAGCGCCTTGTAGGCCGCGATGCCGCCGCAGACCCCGAGCAGGATGCGCGCCATCGCGAGGCCGCCGCCGCGCTCAGCGGTAGCGGTACTTGATCTTCCCGTTCGCGACTTCCTCGAGCGCGATCGTGAGGTAGTTCTTCGACCCGGTGTCGATCATCGGGGGCGGGAACTCCTCGAACGTGCCCTCGCCGAGGTTGTGGTAGTAGGAGTTGATCTGGCGAGCGCGCTTGGCCGCGACGACGACGCTCGCGTACGGCGAGTCGACGTGCTCCATGAGGCGATCGACGCGGGGTGAGATCAAGGCGGTTCCTTTTGAGGCGGGACGGCGCGCATGCGAACGCGCGCGCACGAGGTTGCGTACTGGAGGTTAGCGGTCGCCCAGGTGGGCGCGGACGAAGCGCACGAGCGCGCCGACCGCGTCCTCCAGCCGGTCGTTGACCACCACGTGCGCGAACTCGTCCTGCGCCTGGAGCTCGCGGCGCGCGGTGGCGAGCCGGGCCTCGACCTGCTGCGCGTCGTCCGTGCCGCGCCCGACGAGGCGCGTGCGCAGCGCCTCGGCGCTCGGCGGGGCGATGAAGATCTGCACGGCCTCGGGCATCGACTCGCGCACCTGGCGCGCGCCCTGGACCTCGATCTCGAGCACGACCGGGCGCCCGCCGGCGAGCCGCCGGTCGAGCTCGGAGCGCAGCGTCCCGTAGCGGCGCCCGGAGTAGCGGGCGTGCTCGACGAACGCGCCGGCGCGGACGCGGCGCTCGAACTCCTCGTCCGAGAGGAAGTGGTAGTCGCGGCCGTCCACCTCGCCCGGGCGCGGCGGCCGCGTGGTCGCCGAGACCGCGAGCTCGAGCTCCGGCACGCGCTCGCGCAACGTCCTGATCAGCGTGCCCTTGCCGACGCCCGAAGGGCCGGTGATGACGAAGACCTTGGGCACGCGCCGCCGCCGCGCGCCGGGCTAGCGGCGCAGCATGCTGACCAGCTCGGTGCGCTGGCGCTGGGAAAGACCGCCGATCGTCTTGCTCGGCGAGATCCGGCACTGCACGAGGACCTTGTTGACCTTCACGCGGCCGTACTTGGGCACGGCCAGCAGCATGTCGAAGACCTTTGCCGTCTCCACGAACTCCGGCGGTTCCAGCAGCAGGTCATGGATGCTCACCCGCCCCGCCTTCAGATCGCGCTTCAGCTGGGCGCGCTTCGTACGAATCTCGTTCGCCCGCTGGAGCGCCTCCATGCGCTGGAGGAGCGAACGCTCCGGCGCGGCCACCGCGGGCTTGGTCGGCGTCTTCGTGGCAGGCGGCATGGGCGGCGAGTCTACATCCGTCACGCGGGCCGACAAGGCGAAACGGGCGAATTCACATAAACCTCAAGTTCAGCTCGAGCCGCATGGAGGTCACTTGACGGTAAGTCCTCACTTTGCAGGAGTTTTTCAACCGTTCGAGGGGATGGGCGCAGCCGCCCGTTCGGCGCCGCCGGCGGCCCGCCCGCTCTTTGCGGACAAGTTGGCCAGCTCCCGCGCGACGCGCTCGCCCGCGAGCGGGTCGCGGAAGGACTCGGTCCCGACGCCGACCATATCTGCGCCCGCGGAGAGCAGGTCGAGGGCGTGGCGGCCGCACTGTACTCCTCCCATCCCGATGACAGGGAGCCGCACGCGGGCGCGCACCTCCGCCACCTGGGCGAGCGCGACGGCGCGCAGCGCGGGTCCCGACACGCCGCCCGTCCCGCCGCCGAGCCACGGGGCTCCGGGTCGCCGCGGGTGCATGGCCATGCCGCGCACGGTGTTCACGAGCGAGACGGCGTCGGCGCCGTGGGCCTCGGCCGCCGCCGCGACCGCGGCGGGCGAGGTGCAGTTCGGCGTCAACTTCACGATCAACGGCTTCGCGGTCAGATGCCGCACGGCGTCGAGCAGCGCCGCGGTCTCTCTCGGATCAGCGCCCATGAGGAGGCCGGTCTTCACGTTCGGGCACGAGACGTTGAGCTCGAGCGCCCCGACCTCCTCGCGCTCCGCGAAGGCGGCCACGAGGACGCCGACCTGCTCCGGCGACGAGCCCATCACGTTGACGATGAGCGGGACGGGAAGCTCCGCGAGCCGCGGGAGGTCCTCCGCGAGGAAGCCTTCCAGTCCCTTGTTCGGCAGGCCGATCGAGTTCAGCAGGCCGCCGGGCAGCTCCCACAGACGCGGGGGCGGGTTGCCGCCGCGCGGCGCGACCGTGACGGTCTTGGAGACGAAGGCGGCGAACGGGAAGCGCTGGAGCAGGGCGTCGCCGAACGCGCGCCGCGCCGCGATGGCGTCGAAGGTGCCCGAGCCGTTGACGACCGGGTGCGCGAGCCGCAGCCCGCAGAAGTCGATCATGCGACCCGCTCCAGCTCCGCCGCGTCCAGGACCGGCCCGTCGACGCACAGGCGCACGTAGCCGCTCCGGGTCGGCACGACGCAGCCGAAGCACGCGCCGTAGCCGCAGGCCATGCCCGACTCGAGCGCGAGCTGCGCACGAACGCCGTGCTCCGCGCACAGCGCCCGCACGGCCTCGAGCATCGGCGCAGGCCCGCACGCGTAGACCTCGGCGCGCGGGTCGCCACCGACGACGGGTCCGTCGGCCACGAGGGGCCGGTGACCGACCTGCTGCTGGCGGAGATCGGCCGGAACGCCCGCATCGAGGTCTACGCCTGCGGGCCGCCCGGGATGCTGGAAGCGGTCCGCGCCATCTGCGCCGCGCACGGGATCCCGGCGCAGCTCGCATTGGAGTCCGGGATGGCCTGCGGCTACGGCGCATGCTTCGGCTGCGTCGTGGCCACGACCGACGGCTACGTCCGGCTGTGCGTCGACGGGCCGGTGCTCGACGCGTCGACGCTGACGCTGGTTGCGCACCCATGACCGCCTTCCTGGACCTCGCCGATCCGGTCGTCAACGCGTCCGGGACGTTCGACGCGATCGCCGCGCGACGCGCGTTCGGCGCAGCGCTGCTCGAGCGCTTCCCGTTCGCCGCATTCGTGACCAAGACGGTCACGCTCGCCCCGCGCGAGGGCAATCCGGCACCACGGCTGTTCGAGCTCCCGAGCGGGCTGCTGAACTCGATCGGGCTCCCGAACAAGGGGCTCGAAGGCTTCCTCGCACACGACCTCCCGGAGCTCGCGCAGCTTCCCGTCCCGCTGATCGTCAACGTGATGGGCGGCGCCCACGACGAGGTCGCGGAGCTGGTCGAACGGGTGGGCGAGCGCGAGGAGGTCACCGCCCTGGAGCTCAACGTCTCCTGCCCGAACGTCAAGACCGGCCTGATGTTCGGCGCCGACCCGAACGAGGTCGCCGGTCTGCTGGACGCGGTTCGAGCCCGGACGGCGAAGCCCCTGATCGTCAAGCTGACGCCCAACTGCGCCTCGCCGGCCGACGTGGCGGCCGCGGCTGAGGTCCACGGCGCCGACGCCGTCTCGCTGATCAACACGCTGCGCGGAATGGCGCCTCACCCGCATCGGGCGGGGGAGCCGTGGCTCGGGGGCGGGACGGGTGGAGTCTCCGGGCCGGCGGTTCGCGCCGTTGCGATCGCCCAGATTTCTGAAGTACGTGGGCGCGTTCGCCTTCCCATCGTCGGGATGGGTGGAGTACAGTCGGGTCGTCACGCCCTCGACCTGCTGCGCGCGGGCGCAGATCTGGTGGC
>DATMVH010000724.1:0-2397 GCA_035563395.1 Solirubrobacteraceae bacterium | reverse complement strand
ACCGGCGCCCCGCGCGACGCGAGCCGCCCGAGCCCGCCGTCCAGCGACGCGAGCTCCCGGCGCCGGCGCTGCCCGACGTGACGCGCGCTCAGGAGCCGCCGCGCCCACTCGCCGAAGGCGAGCGCGAGGAGCATGACCACGATGGCGATCTCCACCGGCCGGCGCACGAACAGCGTCGCGGTCACCTGCTTCGGCTGCGGCTCGCCGCCGAACGACAGCCGCGCCGTGTACCGCCCGGGCGCGCCGGCGCCGGGCACGGCGACGTCGACGAGCCGCGTCTCCCCCGGCTCCAGCCGGGTCGGCGCCTGCACGCCGTCCAGGGTGATGTCGCCCGGCGGGACCGCGAACGGGCGCCCGTCCTCCGCGCGCTGCAGCAGGAGCGACGGCAGCGGCAGCGTCACGATGTGCCCGCCCGTCTCCCGCAGCTCGAGCTGGAAGCTCACGTCGCGCCCGGTCGTGGCTTGCACCGCTCCCGGCTCGGTCAGCGCGACGGTGGGCGCCGCGTGCGTGCGCCGGAGATGGAGCGGGACGTTCGCCACGACGTCGCCGTAGCGCATCTCGATCGCGCTCTGGTACTCGCCGCCCAGCGGCAGGCGCGCGGTGATCGCCAGCGTGCGGCGCCCGTGCGCGGGCACGGTGTACGGCGAGCCGGGGCGCAGCGGCGCGCCGTCGATCGTCGCGTCGAGGACGATCTGCTGGCCCTCGGGATCGCGCACGGGCCGGACGGCGAGCGTCAGGTCCGTCACCGGCGTGTCGGCGTCGGAGACGATGGTGAACCGCTCGAGCACAGACTCCCGGGGGACGAGCCGCTTCAGGCCCTGGTCGTCCACCCCGTCGATCGAGATCACCGCGTCGGGATCATGCTTGACCGCGATCTGCGCGAGCGTCTCCCCGCGCGATCCGGCCGTCGCGACCAGCGCGCCGGTCAGGTCGCCTTCGGGGTTCGGCACGCCGATCCGCACCGGCACGACGCTGTCGCGACCGGTCAGCGGCAGCGGCCCCGGCGGCGACAGCGTGGCCTGGGCGTCCTCGACGGTCGCCGTCAGCCTGATGTCGCGCGGCGGGTCGTCGACGCGGCTGACGACGTAGACGGTGCGGACGGCGTCCGCGGCGCCCGGCGGCACGCTCAGCGCGATGCGCGGGAGGCCGCGCCGCGACTCCGGGGTCGCGCGCACCTCGAGCCCCAGATCGGCGGCGGACGCGGTGTCCGCGCCGAGAAGCGCGAGCACGAGGGCGGCGGCGACGGCGGCCCCGATCGGCATGGGTAGCAACATCCTCGGTGCGCGAGGGCGGTGTCAAGCCCGCCGCGCGCGACGGCGGCGTTCAGCCGCCGTGCTCGTAGGCGCCGAGGTCCGGCGCGCGCCTGCCGTCGTGATCGCCGTCCTCGCCGGCGGGCATGCCGGCGAAGTCGGCCGTGTAGCCGAGCGGGACGCCGCGGTCGATCGCGGGACTGCCGGGGCGGAGCCGCAGGTCCCCGGACGCCGGCGCGACGAACGCCGGGTCCGCGGCGAGGCTGTGCGGTCCCATCGCGAACTGCCGTGCCCCGCCGGCGTACAGGTTGTGGTCCTCGTCGAACGGCGCGTCGGCGTAGCCGGCCTTGGCGGTGGCCTGGACGATGTTGTTGCGCATCGTCAGGATGCCGGGCCCGCAGCCGCCGTGGCAGACGAATCCCTGCGAACCCGGACCGGTCAGCAGCGCGGTGTTGTTGTACAGCCGCGTGCGGAGGACCGGCCCGAACGCGTTCCGGCCGCCGCGCGTCACGACCATCCGCGACGACGGCGCGGAGGAGCGCACGACGTTGTAGGCGAACGTGTTGTCCGCCGCGCGGGCGGCGCCGAGCTCGGCGAACGCGTCGTTGTCGACGGCGAGGTTGTGGTGGATCGCGTTGCCGCGCCCGCCGTACACCTCGACGGCGGCGCCGTCGGACCCGTAGTCGTGGGAGAACGCGCGCGACCCCGCGATCGTGTTGTGCGCGACCTCGTTGTCGTCGCCGTGGAGCAGCACGCCGAAGGCGCCGGAGTCGTCGTCGGCAGGCGCCGGGGTGAGGACGGACATGCGGTCGTTGCCGAGCATCTCGTTGCGCACGACGGCATTGCGCCGCGCGCCGGCGCGGACGAACACGGCCGCCGCGTTGCGGGTCAGGAGGTTGCCCTCGATCCGATTGTCGCTGCCGGCGACGTCGACCGCGGCGAACGCGCAGCCGTCGACCCGGAGATCGCGGACGTGCACGTGGGAGCCGGCGATGCGCAGGCAGTCGCCCGTGACGAGCGGCCGGTCGCCGGACCCGTACGCGCCGACGGCGATCGGCGCCGCCGGCGTGCCGCTTTCGGCGAGGTCGAGCCGGCCCCGCCACTGCCGCCCGCGCCGGAGCAGCACGCGGTCACCCGGCCGCAGCGT
>DATMVH010000723.1:0-4816 GCA_035563395.1 Solirubrobacteraceae bacterium | reverse complement strand
GCGTTCAGGCCGCCCTCGCCCGGCCCATCGCCGTCGGCGGGCGCGAGGAGGCCGCGGCGGCGCGCGAGCGCGGCGCCGTCGACCACCTGCCGCGCGCGGGCCTGACGGCGGACATGCTGCATCGCGCGCTCGACCACGCGGTGGCGCACCGGCGCGCCGTCGACCGGCTGCGGCACGACGCGCTGCACGACCACCTCACGGGCCTTCCGAACCGGACCCTCTTCCTCGACCGCCTGGCGTGGTCGCTGCGCCGCACGCGCCGGCAGGGCCGCGCCGAGCGCTGTGCGGTGCTGTTCCTGGACGTCGACGGGTTCAAGGACGTCAACGACTCGCTCGGCCACCAGGCCGGCGACGAGCTGCTGCGGGGCGTGGCCGCGCGGCTCGCCTCGGCGCTCCGGCCGGGGGACACCGTCGCGCGCCTCGGCGGCGACGAGTTCACGGTGCTGCTGGAGGACATCGCGGCGCCGCGCGACGCGACGCTCGTGGCGGAGCGCGTTCAGGCCGCCCTCGCCCGGCCCATCGCCGTCGGCGGGCGCGAGCTTGCGGTGTCCACCTCGATCGGCATCGCGCTGGCGGAGCCCGGCACGCGCCCGGAGGACCTCATCCGGCACGCCGACACCGCGATGTACCGCGCGAAGGCGGCCGGCGCCGGCGGCTACGCCGTGTTCGACGAAGGCATGCACCGCGCGGTGCGCGCCCGGCTCCACCTCGAGGCGGAGCTGCGCCGCGCGATCCGCGACGAGCGCATCGACCTGCGCTTCCAGCCGATCTTCCGCACGGGCGATGGCGCGATCGCCGGCTTCGAGGCGCTGTGCCGCTGGGCCGTCGATCCGTCGGAGTTCGTGCCGATCGCGGAGGAGTCGGGGCTGATCGTCCCGCTCGGCCGCTTCGTGCTCGAGGAGGCGGCGCGCCGCGCGGCCGAGTGGGGCCGCCCGGTCGCCGTGAACGTGTCCGGCCGCGAGCTGCGAGATCCGCAGTTCGTCACCGCCGTTGAGGCTGCGCTGCGCGCCGGCGGCGCGCGGGCGGAGCACCTCCGGCTGGAGGTGACGGAGGCGGCGATCGGCACGAACGGCTCGAGTGCGTTGGGGACGCTCCGGCGGGTCCGCGAAGGACTGGGCGTACGCGTTCACCTCGACGACTTCGGGTCGGGCGCGTCGTCGCTCGGCCTCCTCCAGCGCTTTCCGGGGGACGCGCTGAAGATCGACCGCGCACTCGTGCTCGGCATGCCCGCCGATCCGCACGCGGGGGACATCGTGAAGGCGATCGCCGGGCTCGCGCACACGCTCGGGCTCGAGGTCATCGCCGTGGGCGTCGAGAGCGGCGAGCACCTCGACCGCCTCAAGCTGCTCGGCTGCGACTACGCCCAGGGCTTCCACCTCGCGGCGCCGCTCACGGCCGACGAGGTCCGCGTTCTGCTCGCCGGGCGCGCGGGATCGCCCGTCTCCTAGCGCGGGCGCGGGGCGGCGGCACCGCCCCGGCGCCCGCGAGCCCCTAGCGGACCCGGTCCTGGCCGCCCGCCTCGGAGCGACCGAACCGCTCGTCGCGGGCCTCGTCGATCCGGCCCTGCTCGTAGTCGGTCGAGCCCTCCGCGCGGGCACGGTCGTCCATCGTCGAGCCGTCGCCGTCGCGGTCGGCCGCGCCGGCGCCGCCGACGCCGGCGAAGCGGTCGTGCTCGTGGTCGGCGATCAGCTCGTCGTCGGCCATGCCCTTGTCGTGCAGCTTCGCGCGCTCGTGCTGGAGCTGCGCCTCCGCACGCTCCTTCTCGGCCTGCTGCTGGGCGATCCGCGCCTTCTGCTCGGCCATCTCCGCGTGGCGCTCGCGCTCGAGGGCCGCGTCGCGATGTTCGCCGGCGACGCGCTCGCGGCGGCTCTGCAGCTCGCGCTCGGCCTTCTTCTGGTTCGCCTTCGCCCGCATCCGCGGGAGCAGGACGAGCAGCGCGAGGAGCAGCAGCGCGGCAACGACTATGGCGACGATCACGCCTGTGGACATGAGCAGTCCTCCCTTCCTGCCTCGTTCTTCTTGCACCTCTTAGGGTTCCCGGCGCATGGACACGACACACGTTCGCCCGGATTTCGATCTGCAGTCGCACTCCGTCCATTCCGACGGCGTCCTCGAGCCCGCCGCGGTCGTCGCGCTCGCCGCGGACGCGGGGATGCGCCTGATGGCCCTCACGGATCACGACACCGTCGACGGCGTCGGGGAGGCGCTCCGGGCGGCGGCGGAGCGCGGCGTGCGCTGCTCCCCCGCCGCCGAGCTGTCGGCGGTCGAGGGCGACTTCGAGGACCTCCACGTCCTCGGCTACGAGCTGCGCCACGACGACGCGGCGCTGCGCGAGACGCTCGCCGACTTCCGCGCCGACCGCGGCCGCCGCATCCACGCGATGGCGGACCGGCTGGAGGAGCTCGGGTTCGCGCTCGACCGTACGGCGCTGGCGGAGCGCGAGCGCGCCGGCCTGCCCCTCGGGCGCCCGCACCTCGCCGACGCCGTGCTCTCCAACCCGGCCAACGACGGCAAGCTGCGCGACGAGGGCATCGCCGGGCGCGCGGAGCTCTTCCCCGCCTACCTCGTCCCCGGCGCGCGCGCGTACATCGCCCGCTCGCGCCCGACCGTCCCGCAGGCCATCGACGTCATCCACGCCGCGGGCGGGCTCGCCGTGTGGGCGCACCCGTTCTGGGACGTGGAGGATCCGGACGCGGCGATCGGCACGCTCGAGCGCTTCGCGGGCGCCGGGCTGGACGGCGTGGAGTGCTTCTACGCCACGCACACCGAGCAGCAGACGCGCCTGCTGCACGACGCCGCGCAGCGGCTCGGCCTCCTCACGACCGGCTCGACCGACTTCCACGGTCCCGACCACGAGACCTTCTCCGGCTTCGGCGGATTCGGCCTCTACGGACTCGAGCCGGACCTCGGGCCGATCGGGCGCTGAGCCGCGGAGCGGCTCGAGTCCGCGGCGCGCCGGCACGGCGGGCGCGACGCGCCATCATGGCCGCCGGTGCCCGTGTCCTCCTCCCGTCGCAGCAGCCTCGCGCTCGTCGTAGTCGTGATCGTGCTCGGCCTCAACCTGCGCACGGTGTTCGCGAGCCTGCCGCCGCTGCTCGAGACCATCCGCGACGACCTCGGCCTGTCGGCCACCGCGTCGGGCCTGCTGACCACCGGCCCGGTGCTGTGCCTCGGGCTGCTGGCGCCGCTGGCGCCGCGCCTCGGCCGGCACGTGGCGCTGGAGCGCGTGCTGTGGCTGGGGCTGGCCGCCACCGCCGGCGGGCTCGCGCTGCGCGGCGCCGACGGGATCGGGTGGCTGTTCGCCGGCACGCTGCTCGCGGGCGCCGGCGTCGCGGTCGCCCAGGTCGCGCTGCCCGTGCTCGTCCGCATCCGGCATCCGCAGCGGACCGGCGTCCTGACCGGCGCGTTCTCCATGTCGCTCACCCTCAGCGGCACCGTCGCCGCCGCGACGGCCGTGCCGCTCGAGCGCGCGCTCGGGAGCTGGCCCGCGGCGCTCGCCTTCTGGGCGCTGCCCGCCGCGCTCGTCACGCTGCTGTGGACCGCCCCCGCGGTCCGCGCGCGGCCGCTGCCCGCCGGCGACGTCCCCCACCGCCCGTGGCGCTCGCCGCTGGGCTGGTGGCTCGGTGCGTTCTTCGGCATCCAGTCGGCCGCCTTCTACGCGACGCTCGCGTGGCTGCCCACGATCCTCCAGGCCGACGGCTACGGGGAGCGCGACGCGGGCCTGCTGCTCGCGCTGGCCACGTTCGTCTCGTTCGTCCCGGCCTTCGCGGTGCCGTTCCTGGCCGGGCGCCTGCGCGACCAGCGGGCGGTGCTCGTCGTCACCGTGGTGGTGCCGGTCGCCGGCTTCGCCGGGCTGGCCGCCGCCCCCGGCGCGGCGGCAGCCTGGGTCATGCTGATCGGCCTCGGGCAGGGCGGCACGCTCGGGCTGGGCCTGCTGCTGCCCGCCATCCGGGCCGCCGGCGCCGCCGAGGCCGGCCCGCTGATGGGCATGGTCCAGTGCATCGGCTACACGATGGCCGCCGCCGGGCCGTGGATCATCGGCCTCGCCTACGACGTCGCCGGCAACTGGACGGTGCCGCTCTACGTCCTGCTGGCCATCACGGCGCTCGAGCTCGTGCCGGGCCTGGTCGGCGCGCGAAGCCGGCGCGGCGCGCGCTCACCGGACGCCGCGCTTCCCCGTACGGCGTGACTTCGTTTCGCGCGCCGAGGCGGCGTGGCGGTCAGGCGGAGACGACCTGCGTGCGCAGCGGCGCGAGCCGCGTCCCGATCTCCGTGATCGTCGCGGCCTCGACGCCGAGCGAGCGGAGCGTGGCGACGAGGTGCCCGACGGCAGCGTCGAACGCCGTGCCGGTGATCCCAAGACCGGCGTGCGCGTCGCGGACGTCGCGCCCGAGGTAGCGCTGCGGACCGCCGAGCGCCGCGGTCAGGAACGCGCGGAAGTGCTGGATCTGCCGCGGCATCGACACGCCGTCGAAGTACTGGCCGATGGCGGGGTCGCGCAGGAGCCGCGCGTAGAAGTCGTCGACCGCCGTGGCCACGCCGGCGGCGCCGCCGATGTCGTCGTAGATCGTCGCCATGCACGCTGGGACGCTCGGGCGGGCCCGGCTATTCCCGCACGAGCGCCTCGACCTCGTCCGCCAGGCGCTCCCCCGCCGCCGCGACGTGCCAGCGGCCGCGCACGCGCGCCACCCCGCCGGCCTCGCTGACCAGCAGGGCGCCGGGATGCCAGTCCCACGGCTCCGTGTCCGCCTGCGCCCACGCGTGCAGCCGCCCGGCGGCAACCCAGGCGAGCTCCAGCGTCCCGGAGCCGGCGGCG
>DATMVH010000722.1:0-4165 GCA_035563395.1 Solirubrobacteraceae bacterium | reverse complement strand
AGCGACGGGTGCGCGTGGTGGAAGGTCGCGAGGGTGGCCGGCAGCAGCGGCGCGTCGCCCGTGGTCGCGGCCACGCGCACCCGCCCGCGGGTCGCGCCGGCGTGGCGGTCGAGCGCCGCCCGCGCGCCGTCGACCTCGGCGAGGATCCGCTCGGCGCGCTCCAGCAGCTCCTCGCCGGCGGGCGTCAGCTCGGCGCCGCGGGCGGTGCGGTGCAGGAGCGCGACGCCGACCTCGGCTTCCAGCCGTCGGATCTGCTGGGAGAGCGCCGACTGCGTGATCCACAGCGCGTCGGCCGCGCGCGTGAAGTGCCCGTGGCGCGCGACGGCGACGAAGTAGCGCAGCTGGCGCAGCTCCACCCGGGCATCATGCCGCGCTCCAGCCCGACCAGCGCTCGACGTCGACCGCCAGCACCGGGCCTTCCGGGCGGGCGGTGCGGTACTGGGCGTAGCGGCCGGCGAGCAGGTCGACGGCGCGCACCGCCTCGTCGGCCTCGGGTGGGAGCACGCGCGCGATGCCGTCCGCGCGGACCCACCACAGCGCGTCCCAGTTCGCGTCGTCGTAGTGGTCGGCGAGCAGGGCGACGCGCGGGTTCTCCGCCGCGTTGGCGAGCCGGCGAAGCCGCGCGGTGCGCTTCGGCTTGCGATCGACCGCGCTGTACACCGTTTCCCCGGCGACCGCGAAGACGACCGGCACGAGATGCGGGCGGCCGTCCGCGCCCGCGGTCGCGAGGCGCGCCACCCGGGCACGGAGGAAGCGCTCGCGGGCGGCCGCCGGCGTCATTCCCCGTGCAGCTCGGCGACCGCCGCCTCGAACCGCTCGAGCGCGCGCTCCACGACGCTCCGCGCCCCGGACGGCATCCACGCGACGCCGCGCTCGACCCCGGCCTCCTCGTAGGCGGCGAGGACGCGCGCGTCCGGCGGCACGCCCATCACGACGACGGCGATCCGCCGGCCGGCCTCGGCGGCCCGGCGCCGCAGCTCGGGGATGCGCTCCAGGACCGCCTCGCGGGCGTGGTTCGGGAACCAGGCGTCGCCGAGGTCGAGCACGCGGTCGAGCACCGTCGGGCCGTTGCCGCCGACGAGCACGGGCGGGTACGGCCGCTGCGCGGGCTTCGGCGACGACCAGATCCGCTCGAAGGCCACGTGATCGCCCTCGTAGCTCGCCTCGTCCTCCGTCCAGATCGCCTTCATGGCCGCGACGCGGTCGCGCAGCACCGCCATCCGGCGACGCGGGTCGGTGCCGTGGTTGCGCAGCTCCTCGCGGTTCCAGCCGGCGCCGATGCCGAAGTCCACGCGCCCGCCGGACAGCCGGTCGACGCTCGCCACCTCCTTCGCGGTGATGATCGGGTCACGCTCCGTCACGAGGCAGATCCCGCTGCCCACGCGCACCCGCGTCGTGGCGGTGGCGGCCGCGGTCATCGCCACGAAGAGGTCGTAGGTGTGCCAGTACTTGCGCGGAAGCTCCGCGCCACCGCCCCATGGGCTCTCCCGGCTCGCGGGGATGTGCGTGTGCTCCGGGAAGTAGACGGCGCCGTGGCCGCGCTCCTCCGCCATCCGGGCGAACGTGGCGGGATCCACCGCGTCGTGCGTGGGGAACATCGCGATGCCGGTGTCCATCGGGTGGAGGCTAGGCGGCGCTGCTCGGCATGGTCAGATCGCTACCTCACCGTGAGAAGGGCGTTCGCGTGCACCGTAACCGGGGTGACAGGCCGGGTTGGGCGTCCGGCACCCTGCGGCGAAGGGAATCCCGATGGTTACCGCGATCCCCCCCAGGCGCAGGACGCGCCGAGCGGACGACGATGCCGGCCGTTTCGACACGTACCAGCGGCACCGTGACCGGCGGCTGCGCGACCAGCTGTTCACCGACTACCTGCCGCTCGCGGACAGCTGCGCGCGCCGGTACCGCCGGCGGGGCGAGCCGGACGACGACCTCATGCAGGTCGCGGGCATCGGGCTCCTCAAGGCGATCGACCGCTACGACCCGGCTCGCGGGACCTGCTTCTCCTCCTACGCCGTCCCGACCATCGTCGGAGAGCTGCAGCGGCACTTCCGCGACCACGGCTGGACCGTCCGTCCCCCGCGGGGCCTGCAGGAGGACGTCCTGCGGATGGAGCGCGAGCGCGCGAACCTGGTCAGCCGCCTCGGGCGCGAGCCGACCGCCGCGGAGCTCGCGCACGCGGTCGGCTGCACGGTCGAGGAGGTGCTCGAGGCGCGCGAGGCGGCGCGGGCGCGCGGCGGGACCTCGCTCGACGCGCCCGTGGGCGACGAGGACGGCGCGACGATCGCCGACCTCGTCGGCGACGAGGACAACGGGTTCGCCCGGATCGACACCGCGCTGCTGGCCGACGCGCTGATCGGGACGCTGTCCGAGCGCGACCAGGTGATCGTCCGGCTGCGCTTCGAGCAGGAGCTCACCCAGCACGAGATCGGCCGCCGCATCGGCTGCTCGCAGATGCAGGTCTCGCGCCTACTCCGCGCCGCGCTGATCCGGCTGCGCGCCGAGGCGCGCGCCGCCGGGCTCCTCTCCGCCTGACGCGTCAGATCTCGTCGTGCAGCAGGAAGCCGGCCGCGTCGAGGACCTGGCGCTCGCGCAGGCGGTCGAGCCGCGCGGTGGCCTCCGGGTCGGTCTGCCACGCGGCCACGGCGGCCGTGTCGCCCATCGACCGCAGCCCGTAGGACTCCGGCTCGTCGACGGCCTGGCGCAGCCACGCGAGGTCGTCGGAGATGCGGCGTGGACGCTCGCGTTCCGTCCCCGCCCAAGGATCGTCGCCCCCGCGCCGCTCCGTGACGCCCGGCGGCCGCGTCAGCGCCACGCCCAGGGCGCTCATCCAGTCGGGACGTTCCTGCACGAGTTCGAGCATCGGCATGCCCGCAATATGACGGCCGCCGTCCCGGAAGGCGGTCAGCGTGCGGGCTGGGAGCCGATCTGGAGGAGCTCGTCCGCGTGCCCGTGCTCGACCTGCAGCGTCGTGTGGGCGATGTGGAAGCGGTCGTGGAGGAGCTGCTCGAGCTCGCGGCGGCACTCGTGGCAGTCGTGGCCGGGGGGCACCAGCACGTGAGCTGAGAGCGCAGGGAAGCCCGAGGTGACCTCCCAGACGTGGAGGTCGTGGACCTCCTCGACGCCGGGATGGGCGGCCATCGCCTCCCCGACGTCGCGCGGGGTGATCCCGCGCGGCGCGCCCTCGAGCAGCACGCGCCCCGCCTCCACCACGAGCCCGAAGCCGGAGCGCAGCATCAGCAGCGCGACCGCGAGCGCCGCGATGCCGTCCGCGGCCGTGAACCCGGCGAGGAGGACCGCGAGGCCGGCGGCGACCGCCGCGACCGAGCCGTAGAGGTCCGCCAGCACGTGGGCGCGGGCGCCCTCGACGTTGAGCGATCGCCGCTCGGCGCGCGACAACGCCCACGCGGCGGCGACGTTCACCGCGGCGCCTGCGGCGCCGACGGCCACCACGACGGCGCCCTCGACGGCGGGCGGGTCCGCGAGGCGGTGCGCGGCCTCCCACCCGATGATGGCGGCGAGCACGAGCAGGGCCACGCCGTTGATCTGGGCCGAGAGGATCTCCGCCCGGCCGAGCCCGAACGTGTAGCTGCCGCGCGCCGGCCGGGCGGCGAGCCGGGCGGCGACCAGCGCGAGCGCGATGGCGCCGGCGTCCGTGAGCATGTGCGCGGCGTCTGAGAGCAGCGCGAGCGAGTCGGCGAGGATGCCGGCGACGACCTCGACGACCATGAAGCCGAGGACGAGCGCCAGCGCGACCGCGAGCCAGCGCCCGTCGGCGCCCGCCGCCGGTGCGTGCGTATGCGCGTGCCCGTGGTGGTGCGCGTGCGAGTGGGCCACGGCAGCGATCGACGCTAGCGCACGCGGTTGCGCCGGGTCAGCAGCCGCTGGTGGACGACGACCGCCTCGATCTGCCGCTGCCCGTAGGAGCCGGTGCGGACGGGGCCGGCGGCGCTGACCAGATCGCCAGGGCGCGGCAGCCGGCGCGGGCGCAGGTCGCGGCGGACGTCGATCACGCTGAGCCCGCGCGCGGTGATGGTCCCGCCGGCGAGCACGTAGTGCGCGTCCCCGTCGCCGTCGGGGTCGACGGCTTCGACGTAGATGACGCGCCCGGTGGCGACGCGGCACCCCGCGAGGCCGGCCGGGCAGCGGGCGCGGCGGACGCGCGGCG